>DATNCF010000451.1:0-13772 GCA_035571675.1 Burkholderiales bacterium
AGCAGGTCGCGGCGCGCGCGCATGTCCAGGCGTTTCAGCGCGAGTCCGAGGTTGAGGCCGCGGCCGAGGTCGGCCAAGCCCCCGCCGACGTTGGGCGGGGTCTTGAGCACCAGGTCGCGCAGCACCGCCGCCACGCGCTCCACCGTGGCGTAGTAGTCGGGCAGTCGCGCCGCGTCGCGCTTGGAGAAGCGCGCCAGTTCCACCTGGGTCGAGGCGAGGTCCGGCCCCACCTGGAAACTGTCTCCACCAGGCAGGGGCAGGAAGTTGGCGAAGGGCCGCTCGACGATCCTCAGGCCGTGCCGCGCGAGGCGCAGGTCGGCGATGATCTTCGGCTGCAGCAGGCTCACCGTATAGGCGGCCACCGAGTTGCGGAACCCCGGCGCGAACTCCTCGGTCACCGCCGCGCCGCCCACTACGGAGCGGCGCTCGAGCACCTTCACCTTCAGCCCGGCGCGCGCGAGGTAGCAGGCGCACACCAGGCCGTTGTGGCCGGCGCCGATGATGACCGCGTCCAGCGCCTTCATTGCTCAGGCGTGTGCGGGCTTGCGCGGCTTGTAAGCGGTGGGCAAAACCTCGTGCGGGGCATCCATGCGCGGCAGCGGGAACATGCCGGCGAGGAAGTCCACGAACACCCGCACCTTTGCCGAGAGGTGCCGCGTCTGGTGATACACCACCGACAGCGGCACGCTGTTGGTGTTCCACTCGGTGAGCAGCGGCTTCAGCGCGCCGCTGCCGATGGCGCGGCTGACCGACACGTCCAGCAGGAAAATGATGCCGGCGCCGACGGTGGCCGCCTCGATGAGCGCGTCCGAGCTGTTGATGTTGATGCGGCCGTCGACCTCGTGTTCCACGGTTTTGCCGTCGCGCGTGAACACCCAGGGCGACACCTGCTCGGTGAGCGGTGAGTAGAACCCCAGGCAGCGGAAGTGCTTGAGGTCGGCGGGCGTGGCGGGCTCGCCGTAGCGGCGGATGAACTCGGGCGAGGCGCACACCACGTAGCGCGCGTCATGGATGCGCCGCGCGATGAGGCTGGAATCCTCCAGCGGTCCGCCGCGCACCGCGGCATCGATGCCGTCCTCGAGCAGGTCCACGCGCCGGTCGGTCATGGTCATCACGAGCTGAATGTCGGGATAGCGCTCGATGAAGCTGGGCATGGCGTGCACGAAGTGCATGCGGCCGAAGGCCGTGGGCAAGTCCACGCGCAGCCGCCCCTGCGGCCGCGTGCGCGTGCGCGCCAGCGCGCTCTCGGTCTCATCGATCTCGGACAGGATGCGCTGGCAGCGCTCGTGATAGGCGGCGCCGTCGTCGGTGAGGTGCATGCGCCGCGTGGTGCGGTTGATGAGGCGCACGCCCAGGTGCGACTCCAGGCTGCGCACCAGGGTGGAAACCGTGGCGTTGGGCATGTTCAGCCGCCGTGCGGCGGCCGAAAAGCTGCCGGCCTCCACCACTTTGGAAAACACCTGCATGGCAAGCAAACGGTCCATGAATTATTCGCCGAAATTGAAAAGTCATTTCAATTTTAGGCTATTTACTTATTATTGTGAAAAGGCTACATTGCATTGCAACAAAGGAGGGTGTGCTTCAGGGAGTGCAGCGATGTCTGCGTCGGCTCCGCAGTGGATGACCCACCCGGTTAAAAAAAGGTTGTTGGCAGTGGCAGTGGCGGTCGCAGCAGTGGCGGCGGGCAACTCGGCCTGGGCGAACCCGGATTTCACCGAGTTGAACGGCTTGCCCGAGGAATTGGGCTTGCGCGACTTGGCCATGGATATGGATTGGTCCTGGTCCTGGCTGGGACTGGTGGTGTTGGTGGTGGCGTTGGTTGCGGCCAGGCGCCGCAAGGATTGATTCCCCCGGCGGCGGGGACCCCGATGGGGACAATGGCCGCCCAGGTTTCTCTCACCTGGACACTCGCGGGGCAACCCTCCTCCTAGCCCCCGAGGCCTGCACGTATTGCGGGCGCGAGTGCTCCAGTTTCTTTTTTTCCTCTGATAGACCGGCTCCCTCTTGAGCCGGATTGGTTCGCTGATCCGGCTCCGTTCTTGGCGCAGGATTCTCTCTTGTCCGCCGGTCGGGGCCGTAATAGCATGCGCCACGGGCCGGCCATCACCTGGCCGCCGCAACAATAACAGCCGGACCACTCGCATGAGCGGCGTCGGAACAAAGCCCAGAGGAAGCGGCCACATGAGCGCCAAGCTGGATCAAGCCCAATTCGCCGCCACGGACGCGGCGCCCCGCCCCCTGTTCGGCCTCAAGGAAGCCGTGGCCGTGGTGGTGGGCAATGTCATCGGTTCAGGCATTTTCAAGCTGCCGCCGCTGGTGGCCAAGTTCACCGGCAGCGTGGAAGTCATGATGATCGCCTGGGTGCTGGGCGGCGTGGTGTCCATCCTCGGTGCCCTGTGCTACGCCGAACTGGGCGCGGCGCGGCCCGACGCCGGCGGCGAATACCATTTCCTGGATCACGCCTTCGGCCGCGACCTCGCCCGGCTGTTCGCCTGGGCGCGCATGACCGTCATCTGCAGCGGCTCCATTGCGCTGTTTGCCTTCGTGTTCGGCGACTACGCCACGCAGTTGTTGAACCTCGGCCCGTATTCGGCGCCCATTTACTCGGCGCTGCTGGTGATCGCGCTCACCGCCATCAACGTGGCGGGCGTGCAGGCCGGCAAGCACACCCAGAACTGGCTCACCGTACTGCAGGTGGCCGGCCTCCTGGCCGTCATCGTGGCCGGGTTCTTTTTCGCCGGCCCGCGCACCGAGGCCGCGGCCACGTCGGCCTTGCCCGAGGCCGGCGCGTTCGGCTTGGCCATGGTGTTCGTGCTTTATACCTACGGCGGCTGGAACGACGCCGCCTACCTGACGGCCGAAATCCAGCAGGGTCACCGCAACATCGCCCGCTCGCTGATCCTGGGCCTCGGCATCGTCACCGTACTGTACCTGTTGGTGAGCCTTGCTTATCTCAACGGCCTGGGCTTCGCGGCCCTGGCCAAGTCCGATGCCGTGGCCGCCGATCTGCTGCGCGGGGCCTGGGGGCCGGCCGGCGCGGCGCTGATCAGCGTGATCGTGGGCGTGTGCGCCATCGCCGCCTGCAACGCCACCATTCTCACCGGCGGGCGCTCGGGCTACGCGCTGGGCCGCGACTGGGCGCTGTTCCGCGCCCTGGGCGTGTGGAAGGGTGCCAGCCTGGGTGGCAATGCAGGCGGCCCGCGCAATGCGCTGATCCTGCAGGGCGCCATTTCGCTGGCGCTGGTGGCCTTCGGTTCGTGGAAGGCCAAGGGCGTGGAGGCCATGGTGGACTACACCGCGCCGGTGTTCTGGCTGTTCTTCTTCCTCACCGGCATGAGCCTGTTCATTTTCCGCCAATGGGAGCCGAATGCCTCGCGCCCGTTCAAGGTGCCTTTCTATCCGCTCACGCCGCTGGTGTTCTGCGGCGTGTGCATCTACATGCTGTATTCCAGCCTCGCCTACGCCGGCGCCGGCGCGCTGGTGGGCGTGGGCGTGCTGCTGGTGGGCGTGGTGCTGCTCGCGTTCGACCGCCGCGCACGCTGACAGCGGGGGAAAACATGACACGATTGCCGGCACTGCTGGCCGCTGCTCTTTGTGCCGTCCTGCTCGGGACGTGGGCCGCTCCCGCCTCGGCCCAGAACGCCGATACCTACAAGCCCACCGTCGGGCAGGAAGGCAAGGACGTCATCTGGGTGCCCACCCCCCCGGCGCTGGTGGAGCGCATGCTGCGCATGGCGCAGGTGACGGCGCGCGATTTCGTGGTGGACCTGGGTTCGGGCGACGGGCGCATTCCCATCGCCGCGGCCAAGACCTTCGGCGCTCGCGCCATGGGCATCGAGTACAACCCCGACATGGTGAGGCTGTCCGTGCGGCTGGCGCGCGAGACGGGGGTGGCAGACAAGGTACAGATGGTCGAAGGCGACATTTTCGAGAAGGACTTCGCGAGTGCCACGGTGGTGACCACCTACCTGCTCACCGAACTGAACCTGCGGCTGCGCCCCAAGCTGCTGGACATGAAGCCGGGCACGCGCGTGGTCGCGCACCTGTTCGGCATGGGCGACTGGCAGCCCGACGAGACGTCGGTTGTGGAGGGTCGGCCAGCGTTCCTGTGGATCGTGCCGGCGCGCGTTAACGGACGATGGAAGGTCTCGCTGCCCATGGCCGGCAGTTCAAAAACGCGGCAGGCCACTTTGGACATCGAGCAGCAATTCCAGAAGATCAGCGGTGTCATCAATTTCGGCCGCATGAACACCACGCTGCGCGATCCGCTGCTGAGGGGCGACGCCATCCGTTTCTGGCTGACCGACGAGGACGGCAGGCCGCGCGAATACGCCGGCCGCGTCGCAGGCAACTCCATGTCCGGCAGCGTGGGCAGGCAGCGCTGGACCGCGGAAAAGGCGGACGCCGCGAAGCCCTAAGCAAGTCCCGCCCCTTGGGCGGCGCGTCATTCCATTCGATCCGGGCGGAAACCACCATGTCATAGCGTTTGTCAATCCCGGGCCGCCCGGCCAATCCAAACTGCTCCATTTGACGTTTGGATTGTTAGCCGCCCTCGTAAACGCACATCAGCGCCCAACGACCAAGAAACGCGCAGTACGCCTCGGGACTGTCCCGGCCATGGAGACTGCCGATATGCACTGGAAGCGGTCGAGCATCCACCTCAAGCTGTATGCCGCGTTCACCGCGCTATCGCTGCTTGCCGCCCTGTTTGTCATCGTCGCCGCATTGTTCCAACTCAGGACCGCCGAACGCGCGGCGCTGCTCGAAACCCGGCATGTGGCCGAATCCATCGCGCGCACGGGCATCCAGGACCCGCTCGCCAACAAGGAGGTGTTGCAGCGCCATCTTCGCGACATCGACCGTTTCGGGACGCGGGACCTGTTCGTGCTGGGCCCCGACCGGCGCATTGTCGCCGATGTCAATCATCCCGAAGACGTGGGAAAGGTTTATGCGGCCGATCTGAACGGCGAGATCGGCTTGACCATGCGCGACCGGCAGCCGCGCAGCTTTATCGAAGTGGATCCGCTGCAAAAAGCGGCGATGAAGCAATTCGTCGTGCCGTTCAATGCCGGCGACGGCGCGGCCGCCGATGCGATGGCCGGCGTGCTGGTGCTGGAATACACTCAAATACACGATGAGCTCATGAGCGACGCGCTCCTCCTGATTTACATCATGGCGGCGCTGGGTGCGCTGTTTGTCTTTTCCTCGGCGTACCTCGGCTACCGCACCGTGGCCGGCATTGCCCGCCCGCTGATCGACCTGAAGCGCGGCGTGGTCCGCCTTGCCGCCGGGGATTTCAAGGCCAAGGTCAGCATTCCGCAGTCCGACGAAATCGGCGAACTGGCCGCGGCTTTCAACACCATGTCCGAAGACATCCGCGCGAACCACGCCCGGCTGGTGGAATACCAGGCCGAGCTGGAGCGGCGGGTCGAGGCGAGAACGGGCGAGTTGCGCCAGACCAACATCCGCCTGTCCGAGGAAGTGGAGGAGCACAAGCGCGCGCAGGAACAGCTCACCTATCTGGCGCAATACGACAGCCTCACGCGGCTCGCCAACCGCCACATGCTGCATGATCGCCTGTCCCAGGCGCTGGCCGCGGCCCGGATCTCGGGCGAAACGGTGGGCTGCATCTTCATCGACCTCGACCACTTCAAGGCCATCAACGACAGCTACGGCCACAGCGTGGGCGACGAGTTGCTCATGCAGGCCGCCGCCCGCCTCAGGCAGTGCGTGCGCGGCAGCGACATCATCGGCCGCCTGGGCGGAGACGAGTTCGCCGTGGTCCTGCCCAACCTTGCCCGGGCCGAGGACGCCGGCCGCGTGGCGCAGAAAGTGGTGGACGCGATGTCGGGGTGCTTCGTGCTGCGCGGCCGCGAATCCTATGTGACGGCAAGCATGGGCATCGCCCTGTTCCCCCAGGATGGGGATGAGGCCGAGCTGCTGCTGAAAAACGCCGACCTGGCCATGTACCGCGCCAAGCATGACGGCCGGAACACCTTCAAATTCTATGCGCCGGCCATGAACGACCAGGCCGCCAGGCGACTGTCCATCGAAACGGACCTGCGCGGCGCGCTTGAGCGCCGCGAGTTCCTGCTGCACTACCAGCCCAAGGTCGAACTGGCCTCAGGGCATATCGTCGGTTTCGAGGCGCTGCTGCGCTGGCGCCATCCCGAGCGCGGCCTGGTGTCGCCGGCCGAGTTCATTCCCATTCTCGAAGACAACGGGCTCATCGTTCCGGTGGGGGAGTGGACACTGCAGGCGGTGTGCACCCAAGTCCGGGCCTGGAAAGCGGCGGGTATCACGCCCTTGCCCATTGCGATCAATCTCTCGGCTCGCCAGTTCCAGCAGGCCGATTTCGACCGCCGGGTGAGCGATATCCTGGAGGAGAACGGCGTCGAGCACCGCCTGGCGGCTTTCGAGATCACCGAATCCATGCTCATGCACGACCCGGCCGAGGCCGCCCGCGTGATCGGCAAGCTGAAGCAGATCGGCGTGAAACTCTCGGTGGACGATTTCGGCACCGGCTATTCCAGCCTGGCCTACCTGCGCCGCTTTCCCCTGGACGAGCTCAAGATCGACCAGAGCTTCATCCGCGAGGCCACCGCCGACCCGAGCAACACCGCCATCATCCTGGCCATCATCAATCTCGCCCACAACCTCAAGCTGAGGGTGGTGGCCGAGGGTGTCGAAACCGAGGCGCAGGCCAAGTTCCTGCGCGCGCGCGGCTGCGACGAAATGCAGGGTTATTATTTCTCCAAGCCGCTGCCGGCGGAGGAATGCGGGCCCCTGATGGCGGAGAATCGCCGGCTGAACCTGTCGCCCGACGATCACTCGGGGGGCGTGCGCGTGCTCATCGTCGACGACAGCAAAACCGACCTGGAACTCGTGCAGCGCGCGCTCAGGCCCGACGGGTACCTGATCCATGCCGCCACCGATCCGCAAGCGGCGCTGCAGACGCTGATGCGGCAGGGAGTGGACGTGGTCATCACCGACCACGACATGCCCGGCATGAGCGGCGTGGCCTTCATGGCGGCGGTGCGCAACCTTCATCCGCGCGCGCTGCGCATCGTCATGAGCGGGCACGGCAGCGCGGACATGATCAGCGACGCGGTCAACGCCGCGGGCGTGCATAAATACATGTCCAAGAGCTGGGAGGCGGCGAGGATGCGCGCGGAGGTGCGCGAAGCGCTGCGGAAGTACGCGGATCCGGCCGTTGCGGCGCAAGGCGAGACGCACTGAAACATTCGGGTGATTACAGGCGACGCGCGATTCCGGTATCATCGCGCCCGCAATGAGCACCAAGAAATCGGTTGGCGGCGTCCGGAAATCGCCGCAATCCAAATCAAGGCTTCGCAAGGCAGTCGAGGACAAAGCTTCGTCCGCCAAGGCGAGCCCATCCAAGGCCAAGCCCCTCTTTGTGGTGCGCAAGTCGGCCATCCATGGCAAGGGCGTGTTTGCCGCGCGGGGCATCCGCAAGGGCGCGACCATCGTCGAGTACAAGGGCGAGCGCATCACCTGGGAAGAGGCCGAGCGCCGCTACCCGGTGGACCCGGTGCCGTACCACACCTTCCTGTTCGAGATCGGCGACGGCTCGGAATGCCTGGACGCGCAGAACCGCGGTTCGGCGGCGAAATGGATCAACCATTCCTGCAAGCCCAATTGCGAGGCGGAGGAGGACGAGGACGAGCGCGTGTTCATCAAGGCGCGTCGCGCCATCGAGGCGGGCGAGGAGCTGACCTACGACTACAACCTGACCTTCCACGAGCGCATTTCCGAGAAGAACAAGAAGCTGCGCTATCCCTGCTGGTGCGGGGCGAAGAACTGCCGCGGAACGATGCTGGGCAGGAAGAAATAACTTCTCATTCCCGCGAAAGCGGTTGTTACGGGTGGAATTTCAGGCTGATACTCGTTTTAGCGAGAGAGCCACGCGTTATACGGTCATTTTGGAGCGGGAAGCCGACGGCGGGTACGTGGCCCATGTCCCCGCGCTGCCCGGTTGCATTAGTCAGGGACAAGACCGGTCCGAAGCCATGGCGAACATTCGCGAGGCGATCGAGCTTTACGTGGAAGATTGCCGCGATGCCGGCGACCCGGTACCTACGGAGGCCGGCAGGGAGTTTGTCGAGGTCGAATCAGTCTGACCTCGCCTGGTGGCGAAGCTTCCCACCGATTCATCAGGGCGCCAAGTCACCTCTGGTGGGTTGCTATTTTCTAATCATCTGCAAGCGCTGCCCGGCCGCCATGCCGTGCACGCTGTCCAGGTCGATGATCAGCGCCTTGCCCTTGCGCTCCTTGTCCAGGTTGCGCTCCACCTCGGGCGAGCGGTCGTAGACGTCGCGGCGCACCGCCTCCGACTCGTCGAAGCGCCCGCGGCCGCGGAAAGTCAGGAAGCTGCGCTGCTCGGCGGCCGGGTCGGCATACAGCAGGGCGAGGTGGGGATGCCTGGCCAGCGCCTTCGACAGGCCGCCTTCGGGGTTGCGCACCCACACCGCGAGCTGGGTGTCGCTGTACACCAGCACGCTGCCGCGCAGCGACAGGTTGGGCTTGCCGTCGTCGTCGGTGTAGGCAAAGCTCATGGGCCGCTTGGCGGCCAGGGCATTGTTGACCAGCGACTTGATCGTGTCGGTGAGCTTGAGCTCGGTGACGGGGAGGGGTTGTTGCTGTGTAGCCATGGCGTTTCCTTGGAGTTAACTGTGTGAAGACGGTCCGGGCGCGCTGCCGCGCGCCACGCGCTCGCCGAACTTGGAAAAAAAGTCATCGGCCATTTTCTTCGCCACGCCGTCGATGAGGCGCGATCCGATCTGCGCCAGCTTGCCGCCCACGGTGGCCTTGGCCGTGTAGCTCAACCTGGTCCCGGTCGCCTCGGGCGACAGCGTGACCTGCGCGCCGCCCTTGCCGAAGCCGGCCGCGCCGCCCGAGCCTTCGAAGGCCAGGGAGTAGGAATTGGGCGGCTGCACGTCGGAGAGCGTGAGTTTGCCCGCGAACTTGGCTTTCACCGGGCCGATGGCCGCGACCAGGCCGACCTTGAATTCGCTGTCGGTCACTTTCTCCAGCGTGTCGCAGCCCATGATGCAGTCCTTGAGCACGGCCGGGTCGTTGAGGCCTTCCCACACTGTCTGCTGCGGCAGGGGGATGATCTGCTCGCCGTTCATTTCCATGGCTGGTTCCCTTTGGTTTCTTGATTTGTTGTATCGATCAGGCGGCGCGGCGTTCGGCGCGCGGCGCCGACGACAGCGCCCGCGCCAGTTCCACCAGGCTGGTGATGTTGTGGCCGGGCAGGAAGGCGTCCACGTGCGGCAGCATGGCGCGGATGCCGGCGGGGCGCGCCTCGAATCCGGGGTAGCGCAGCAGCGGGTTCAGCCAGATGAGCTGGCGGCAGGACTTGTGCAGCCGCTCCATTTCGGGCGACAGGCCCGCGCCGATGTCGCCATCCAGGCCGTCGCTGATCAGCAGCACGGTGGCGTTCTGCGCCAGCACGCGCCGCGACCAGCGCAGGTTGAACTCGGCCAGGCACGAGCCGATGCGCGTGCCGCCCGCCCAGTCGGCGATCATGGCCAGCACGGCGTTCATGGCCACGTCCACGTCGCGGTGGCGCAGGTGCCGGGTGATGTTGGTGAGGCGCGTGCCGAACACGAAGCTGGTGACGCGGTCGCGGTCGCTGGTGATGGCGTGCAGGAAATGCAGGAACATGCGCGAGTAGCGGCTCATGGAGCCCGACACGTCGCACAGCACCACCAGCGGCGGGTGGCGCCGGCGGGGGGCGCGCTTTTTCAGCAGAACGATGTCGCCGCCCGAGCGCAGCGCGCTGCGCAGCGTGGCGCGCGCGTCCACGCCAGCGCCCGAGGCGTCGGGACGGAAGCGGCGGGTGCGGATTTCCGGGATGGGCAGGCGCAGGCGCGCGATCATGCGCTTGGCCTCGGACAGTTCGGCCCCGGTCATGCTCTCGAAATCGGCGTGCTGCAGCACTTCGCGGCGCGAGAAGCTCATGGCCGCGTCGCGTGGTTCTTCCTCCTCCTGGGGCTGTCCGGCCGGCGATTGCTTGAGCAGCGGCAGCAGCGCCTCGGCCAGGCGGTTGGGCGCCGCCGTGTCGGAGCGCTCCGCCTGCCCGGTGGCGGCCGGCGGCAGCATCAGGCTCATGGCGCGCGCCAGCAACTGAGGGTCGCGCCAGAAGATCTTGAAGGCCTGGTCGAACAGCTCGAAATGCTCGCGCTTGGCGATGAGCACAGCGGCCAGGGTCCAGTAGAAATCGTCGCGGCGCGCGAGCCCCGACACCTCCACGGCCTTCACCGCATCGACCACGCGGTCGGGCCCGATGGGCAGGCCGGCGGCACGCAGCACGCGAGCGAAATGCACCACGTTGTCGGCAATGCGGCTTTCGGGTTGGGACATGGGTTCGGCGAAGGCTCGCTACTGATGGGGAAGCGCTGTTGAAATCGAAGGAGACGCAAAAACTTTCGAAGAGCTTCCTCTGAAGTGGGGGATTTACAAGGGGGCGTAGCCTGCTTGTCCCTAACGGAGCTAGGCTGTCTCTGCCTTCACATCCGCCAGCAGCCGCTCGGCCTCGGCGCCGCGAATGCGCGCGATGTCGTCCTGGTATTTGAGCAGCGTGCCCAGGGTGTCGTTGATGGTCTGGGGATCGAGGGAAAGCTTGTCCAATGCCACCAGGGCCTGCGACCAGTCCAGGGTCTCGGCGATGCCGGGTTGCTTGAACAGGTCGAGGCGGCGCAAGCGCTGCACGAAGGCCACCACTTCGCGGCCCAGCTTCTGGCCGGCGCCCGGCGCCTTGCGCTTCAGGATGTCGAGTTCGCGCGCCGCGTCCGGATAGTCCACCCAGTGGTAGAAGCAGCGGCGCTTGATGGCGTCGTGGATTTCGCGCGTGCGGTTGGAGGTGATGACCACGATGGGCGGCTCGGCGGCGCGGATGGTGCCGAGCTCGGGAATGCTGACCTGGAAGTCGGACAGCACTTCCAGCAGATAGGCCTCGAAAGGCTCGTCGGCGCGGTCCAGCTCGTCGATGAGCAGCACCGGCGCCGCGCCCGCGGCGCCTTCCAGCGCCTGCAGTATGGGCCGGCGAATGAGGAACTTCTCGTTGAAAATGTCCTGGGACAAGCCTTCGCGCGTGCGCGCACCTTCGCCATCGCGCGAGGGCGATCCAACCTCCGCCAGGCGGATCTCGATCATCTGGCGCGCGTAGTTCCACTCGTACACCGCCGCGGCGATGTCCAGGCCTTCGTAGCATTGCAGGCGCACCAGCTTGCGGCCCAGCGTGGAGGCCAGCACCTTGGCGATCTCGGTCTTGCCCACGCCGGCCTCGCCCTCGAGGAACAGCGGCCGGCGCATCTTGAGCGCGAGGAACACGGCCGTGGCCAGGCTGCGCTCGGCCACGTAGTCGGCGCCTTCGAGCAGCTTGACGGCATTGTCGATGGAGGAGGGCAGCGCCCGGGACTTTGTGTTCATGAGCGGCTGCCGTCTCGCATCACGATGCGCTGACGTTCTCTCCCAATGCTTTGCGCACGGCGCGTCCGGCCATGACGGTGATCAGATGGGCGCGGTAATCGGCCTGCGCGTGCAGGTCGGAGCTGAGGTTGCCGGCGGGGACGGCGATGGAGGCCACCGACTCGGGCGCGAATTTGGCGCTGAGCGCCTTCTCCATGTCCGCCACGCGGAACACGCCGGGTCCGGCGCCGGTAACGGCCACGCGCACGCCCGCGGCGGTCTCGGCCACGAACACGCCCACCAGGGCGAAGCGCGAAGCCGGGTTCTTGAACTTCATGTAGGCGGCGCGCTTGGGGGCGGGGAAGCTCACGGCGGTGATAAGTTCGCCCTGCTTGAGGGCCGTCTCGTACAGGCCTAGGAAGAAATCATCGGCCGGGATTTTGCGCTGGGTGGTGACAATGGTGGCGTTGAGGCCGAGGCACGCGGCCGGGTAGTCGGCGGCGGGATCGTTGTTGGCCACCGAGCCGCCGAGCGTGCCCAGGTTGCGCACCTGCCGGTCGCCGATGTCGCCTGCGAGCAGCGCCAGCGCCGGAATGGCCTTGCGCACTTCCGGCGAAGCGGCCACGCTGGCGTGCGTGGCCATGGCGGCGATCACTACGTCGCCGCCGTCCACGCTGATTTTGCGCAGGTCTGCGAGCTTGCCCAGGTCCACCAGTTCCGAGGGCCTGGCCAAGCGCAGCTTCATTGCGGCGACCAGGCTCTGGCCGCCGGCCAGCACCTTGGCGTCGGCATCCTTGGCGAGCAGCGCGGCGGCATCCCCGATGGAAGACGCCTTGCGGTAGTTGAATGCGTACACGCCGCCCCCTAAGACGATTGCGCCGTTTGTAAAACCGCCGCCTTGATGGCCTTGACGATGTTGTGATAACCCGTGCAGCGGCACAGGTTGCCGTCGAGCTGTTCGCGGATTTGCTCTTCGGTGGGATGGGGGAAATTCTTCACCAGGTCGATGGCGCTCATCACCATGCCGGGGGTGCAGAAGCCGCATTGCAGGCCGTGGTGCTCCTTGAAAGCCGCCTGCATGGGGTGCAGCGTGCCGTCCGGCTTGGCCAGGCCCTCAATGGTGGTGATGTCGGTCCCCTCGGCCTGCATGGCCAGCATGTTGCAGGCCTTCACGGCGCGCCCGTCAAGGTGGATGGTGCAGGCGCCGCACTGCGCCGTGTCGCAGCCCATGTGGGTGCCGGTGAGCTGGAGGGTCTCGCGGATGTAGCTGACGAGCAGGGTGCGTTCCTCGACCTCGTGGCTGGCTTTCTTGCCATTGACGGTCATCGAGACCTTGACGGTCATAGGGGTTCCTCGGCGGGAGCGGGGGCTTGAAGCATTGTACTTTGTCGCCGGGGCTGGCGTGGGAAGAGGGTGCCGCCGGCTTGGCGATTTCCCTCTGAACCGCCATTCTGATAGGCTGTCATTCTCATTACAGGTGCATCCGGCCACCCTAAATTCGGCCACCATTAGGACATCCGGTATGGACAGCGTCGATCTGGAAGTCATCCGCGCCGCCGTGCGCTGGACCCGCGAGGGGCATCGAGCCACCCTGGGCACGGTCACGCACACGTGGGGCTCCGCCCCGCGACCCGTGGGCGCCATGATGGTCATCCGCGACGACGGGCAGGTGATCGGCTCGGTGTCGGGCGGGTGCGTCGAGGACGATCTCATCGACAAGGTGCGCGCGAGCCAGCTTGCGGCGGACAAACCCCAGGCCACCACCTACGGGGTGACCCAGGAGCAGGCCGAGCGCTATGGGCTGCCCTGCGGCGGCACGCTGCAACTGGTGCTGGAGCCCGTGTCCGAGCGCTCGAAGCTGCCCGCCCTGCTGTCCATCATAGAGCGCCACGAGCTGGCGGCGCGCTTTCTCGACATGGAGTCGGGCGCGGCGCGCCTTGAGCCGGGCAAGTGGTCCGACCTGCTGCAGTTCGACGGCAAGACGCTGAAGACCGTGCACGGGCCGCGCTGGCGCCTGCTCATCATCGGCGCTGGACAGCTCAGCCGCTACCTCGCCCAGATGGCCCAGGCGCTGGATTACCACGTCACGGTGTGCGACCCGCGCGAGGAATACGCCGCCGAGTGGAACCTCGCGGGCGTGGAAGTGAAGCGCGGCTACCCCGACGACGTGGTGCTGGAAATGAACGCCGACGCGCACACCGCCGTGGTCGCGGTGACGCATGATCCCAAGCTGGACGACGCGGCGCTGCTGGAGGCGCTCAAGTCGCCCGCCTTCTACGTGGGCGCGCTGGGATCGAAACGCAACAACGACGCGCGCCGCAAGCGCCTGGCCGAGT
>DATNCF010000452.1:0-3590 GCA_035571675.1 Burkholderiales bacterium
ACTTCTTGGACTTCTTGGCCTTCTTCGCCTTCTTGGCGGGAGCGTCAGCCTTGGGAGCGTCGGCGGCCGGCGCGGGGGTGTCAGCGGCGAAGGTCGCGCCGGCGAAGGTGACGGCGAGAACGGCGATCAGGGAGGCGAGCAGCTTTTTCATCACAAAACTCCATAACGTTATTGAAGATTCGACATGTGTCGGCAAGGCGCCGGGATGTTTCCGGCGACCGCACTCCAACAACGGCTTGACTACAGGAGCGTTGACATTGATGCTGACGAATTGCTGTCGGCAAAACAAATCGTGACGGGGTGTCGCACTTCAGCGACAGTCATGAATTTGAAAAGTTCATGCTGTATCGGAAAAGCTACACCTCAAGAACCTTGCGAGTGGCCGCCATCAGCTCGCGCATGACGTCCAGCGGCGGGCGCGACTGGAAGGACGACTGGTAAAGCTCCGGCCCCACCGGACAGCGCACGCCCATGGCGGCCAGGGTGCGCACGAAGCCGCGCACGTTGAAATCGCCCGTGCCGGGCAGGGCGCGGTGATAGCGCGCCTCGTCGCTCAGGTCGGCGGGCGCGCGGTCCGGCCCGTCGCAGAGTTGCACGGTGTAGACCTTGGCCGGGTCCACGGCCCGCAACGCCGCATCGTCGCGGGTGCTGCGCATGTGATGCGCCACGTCCAGCGTGATGCCGCCGTTCGGCCGGTCGGCGCCGGTGACGATCTTCCAGGCCGAGGCCACGTCGGACAGCGGTAAGAAGCCCACGAACTCCAGCGCCACGCGCAGGCCGTGCCGGGCTGCCTCGTCGCACAGCCGCCCAAAAGCTTCGGTCTCGCGATTCACATCCAAAGGTCCCCCGCCGTGCACCGCGATCAGGGTGCTGCCGCCCAGGGCGGTGCAGACGTCGAAGAATTCCTCCACCGGCACCTTGGGTACGGCGCCGGGCGTCCAGCCGCCGTAGGAGTCCACGTCGGTGAGCACGACGCCGTTGTGCTCCAGCATGGCGCGCATGTCCGCCAGGGTCAGGCCTTCCTTGGCGAGGGCGTGGCGCCAGACATTGGGCCAGAGCGTCATGGAATCGAAGCCGGCCTGGGCGGCGGCCTCCACCAGTTCGCGAAACGGCGTGCGCGGCAGGCAACCGGCCATGAACGTGAGCCGTTCGGCAATGGAGGGGAGCGGGGGCACGAGATTCCTTTCGGGTTGGGTCCACGATGGTGCAAGCGCCAGGATACGAGCGCCCTTGGCGCAGGCAGCTTATCATCAGTGCGGCATCCGCCGGGGCGTCGCCGGCCGGGCCGACACAAGCGTCCACCAGAAAGTCCTAAAGAGGAATCCATGAGCGAACTTGCCCTGCGCGAAGACATCGATGGCGTGGCCATCGTCACCTGGAACCGGCCCGACAAGCTGAACGCCATCAATGAAGAAATGCTGGCCGTGCTGCGCCAGGCCATCGAGGATCTGCGCGATCGCGACGAGGTGCGCGTGCTGCTGATCCGCGGCCAGGGCCGCTTTTTCACCGCCGGCATGGACATCTCGGGGAAGAGGACGATGGTCGATCCCAAGAAGCTCATGATGAACGTGCGCCGGGACTACCGCATTCCCCTGCACATGCTGTTCGACGAAATGGAAGCCATCGAGAAACCCGTGGTCATGGCCATCCATGGCGTGTGCCTGGGGGTGGGGGTGGAAATGGGCGGGGCCTGCGATCTGCGCGTGGCCGCGGAAAGCGCGCGCTTCGGCCTGCCCGAGGTGGACATCGGGGTCATCGCCGGCAGCGGCGGCACCAGCCGCTTCACGCGCCTGTGCGGCCCCGGGTTTGCGAAGTGGCTGGGCATGGGCGAACAGATCGACGCGCGCACGGCCATGGCGGCGGGTTTCGTCCAGGCCATCTGGCCCGACGCCACTTTCCAGGACGAGGCCCTCGCCCTGTGCAAGCGCCTGGCCGACCGGCCGGCCGACGTGCTGGGAGCGGTCAAGGTGGCCGTGGACCTGTGCAAGGACTTGGACCGGCAGAGCGGCCGCATCGTGGAGCGCGTGCTCAACACCCCCCTGATGATGCGCGACAACTCGGCGCTGGTGGAAAAGGTCCTGGGGCGCAAAAAGAAGAAATAGCCCAAAAAAGGGCGTCGCGCCCCGTTGCGGGGAGGTGGGATGTTGCGGCGCAATGTGACCCGGGCGCCACGCGGCCAGCGGGAAACGTCTTTTCAGCATATAATCCATGTTGGTGTAGTGCCATCCGTGATACGCTTTCTTCGCGGTCACACGCACCATTTCAATTTTTTGGGAACTAAGTTCAATGGCAACAGGTACTGTTAAGTGGTTCAACGATGCAAAGGGTTTCGGTTTCATCAAGCCGGATGACGGCGGAGAAGACCTGTTTGCCCATTTCTCGGCGATCCAGGGCAGCGGCTTCAAGTCGCTGAAAGAAGGTCAAAAAGTTCAATACGAGGCTACCAAAGGGCCCAAGGGCATGCAGGCGTCCAACATCCAGCCGATGTAGCACCCCCAATTCTTGAAAAAAGCCCGGTTTGACCGGGCTTTTTTTTATGGGTTGGTGTACAAGTACCGGGACAAGACCGGAGATTTTCCCTCTGGGCGGGCGCCTGCTCAGTTGAACAGCTTCTTCAGCGCCGCCTGGTCCACCTTCATCGAGGCGGTGCGCGGAAACTCCTCCAGGTACAGCACGCGCACCGGAATCTGGTAGGGCGACAGGCGTGCGCGCAGGAAGCCGTCGAGTTCCCTTTCGTCGGGCCGCGCCGCGCCCGCGGCGAGCCGGATGCACGCCACGGGCACCTGTCCCAGCCGCGCGTCGGGAATGCCCACCACCGCGGCCTCGCGGATGGCCGGGTGGGACTCGAGCGCGCGCGCCACGTCGTCGGGCATGATTTTGTAGCCGCCGCGGATGATGGCGTTATCGGCGCGGCCCTTGATCCACAGGAAACCATCGGCATCCACGATGGCCAAATCCGTGGTGCGCAGCCAGGACTGGGCGTCGCCGAACTGGGCCGAACGCAGCTCCAGCAGCCCGGTCTGGCCGGCCGGCAGCACGGCGCCGGTTTCAGGGTCCACGGCGCGGGCCTCCACGCCGGCGTTGAGGCGTCCCACGCTGCCGCGCTTCTCTTTGCCATAGCGCTTGAAATCCTCCATGGTCCAGCCCGCGGCGCCGCCGGCGTACTCCGTGGCGCCGTAGTTCTGCAGCACCGGGATGCCGTAGTGCTCGTAAAAGGCGTCGGCGAGGTCGGGGTCGAGGGGAGCCGTGCCGGTGCGGAACGTGACGATGCTGGCGAAATCCTCCTTGGGGAATTTCGCATCCAGCAGCATGCGCAGGGCCGTGGGCGGGCCGTTCACCACCTTCGGCCGGTGGCGCACCACGGCGTCGTGAAAGCCGGCGGCCGTGAAGCGTTCGAGCAGGCAGAACTTGCGTCCGGAGAGCACGATGTTGAGCATGCCGCCGATGCCGGCGATGTGCGACAGCGGGTTGTGCCAGATCTGGGTGCCGCTGCGCAGCCTGGGGCCGGCGTCGCGGCCTTTCTCGAAGCTGCCCCAGCCCTCCAGCGCGATTTCGAAGTTGCGGCGCTTCAGGGGAATGCGCTTGGCCGG
>DATNCF010000453.1:0-4804 GCA_035571675.1 Burkholderiales bacterium
CCTCCGGCAAAACCACGCTGGCGCTGCATACGGTGGCCGAGGGCCAGAAGAAGGGCGGCATCTGCGCCTTCATCGACGCCGAACATGCGCTCGATCCGGTCTATGCCCGCAAGCTCGGGGTCAACATCGACGAACTCCTGATCTCGCAGCCGGACACCGGCGAGCAGGCGCTGGAAATCTGCGACACGCTGGTGCGCTCGGGCGCGGTCGACGTGCTGGTGATCGATTCCGTCGCTGCCCTGGTGCCGAAGGCCGAACTGGAAGGCGAGATGGGCGATTCTCTGCCCGGCCTTCAGGCGCGGCTGATGAGCCAGGCGCTGCGCAAGCTGACGGGCAGCATTTCCAAGTCCAACACTATCGTGCTGTTCATCAACCAGATCCGCATGAAAATCGGCGTCATGTTCGGCAACCCCGAAACCACCACCGGCGGCAACGCGCTCAAGTTCTACGCCTCGGTGCGCCTGGACATCCGCCGCATCGGCGCCATCAAGAAGTCCGATGAGGTCATCGGCTCCGAGACCCGCGTCAAGGTGGTGAAGAACAAGGTGGCGCCGCCCTTCCGCGAAGCCATTTTCGACATCCTCTACGGCCGCGGCATTTCGCGCGAGGGCGAGATCATCGACATGGGCGTGGACCAGGGCCTGGTGGAGAAATCCGGTGCCTGGTATTCGTACAAGAAAGAGCGCATCGGCCAGGGCAAGGACAACGCGCGCGAATTCCTGATCGAGAATCCCGGTGTCGCGGCCGAGATCGAGGCCTCCATCCGCGAAAAACTGGGCGTCAAGAATCCCCAGCCCGTCACCGCGGCCGCTCCTTCCGAGGACTGACGTGTGAGCAGGGCGCCGCTGCCGCTGCGTCAGCGCGCCCTTCGCCTGCTCGCGGCGCGGGAGCACAGCCGCGCCGAGCTCGAGCGCAAGCTCGGTCCGCACGCCGAGGAGCCGGCCGAACTGGCCAGGCTGCTGGACGAACTGCAGGCAGCCAAGCAGCTTTCCAATACCCGCTACGCCGAGGCGCGCTCCACCCAGTTGTCGCGCAAGTTCGGCTCGGCGCGCATTGCCCAGGACCTCAAGGCAAAGGGGGTGAGCGGCGACGACGCGGCCGAGGCGCTGGCCACGGCGCGCGCCTCCGACCTGGCGCGCGCGCGCGCGGTCTGGAACCGCAAATACGGCGAACCCGCCGCCACGCGCGAGGAACGCGCCAGGCAAATGCGCTTCCTGCAGGCGCGCGGCTTTTCCTTCGACATCATCCGCGCCGTCGTGTCGGGCGCGGCGGACGAACAGTGAGCGCCGAGGAAAGGACATGAGCGACAGCGCGCTCGAAGAACTGCGCTCGGCCTACCTGTACCGCATCATCGCCGAGACTGAGCGCGGCACGGCGCGCGAGGCCCTGTTCCGCGAACTGGCCGAGTCCGCCGAGCAGCAGGCGAGCATCTGGGCCGTGAGCAATGGAGCGGCCACGCCGGTGTTCATCCCCGACTTGCGCACCCGCATCGTGGCCATGCTGGTGCGCCGTTACGGCGCGCGCGCCATGCGCGGCGTGCTGGGGGCGATGAAGGTGCGCGGCATGTCCATTTACAGCCACCCCACGCCCGGTCACTCGGTGCCCGGCGTACCCGGCGCCGGGGGCATGGAATCGCGCCACAGCGGCATGGGCGTGGGCGGCAACCTGCGCGCCGCGGTGTTCGGCGTCAACGACGGCCTGGTCTCCAACCTGTCGCTCATCCTGGGCGTGGCCGGCGCCTCGTCGAACAGCCGCTTCATCCTGCTCTCGGGCATCGCCGGCCTGGTGGCGGGAGCCTTCTCCATGGCCTCGGGCGAATGGGTGTCGGTGCGCTCACAGCGCGAAATGTACGAGCACCAGATCGACCTCGAGCGCAAGGAACTGGACGAGTACCCCGACGAGGAAGCCAAGGAACTGGCGCTGGTCTACGCCGCCCGCGGCATGCAGAAAGCCGAGGCCAGCGCCCTGGCCGAGCGGCTGCTGTCCGATCCCCAGAAGGCCCTCGACACCCTGTCTCGCGAGGAACTCGGCCTCAACCCCGACGAACTGGGTTCCCCCATGAACGCGGCGGTATCGTCGTTTTTGTCCTTTGCCGCAGGCGCCTTCATCCCGCTCTTGCCCTTCCTGATCGGTACAGGGAGACCGGCCCTAGGAGCTTCGATCATCATCACCGCCATCGCGCTCTTCTCCGTGGGCGCTGCAATCAGCCTGTTCACTGGCCGCAGCGCCTGGCGCGACGGCGCGCGCATGCTGGGTATCGGTGCCCTGGCAGGCGCGCTCACCTATGGGATTGGCTACGTTTTGGGAGTGAGCCTGCCCGGTTAGGTCCTACTTTCCGGCGCAAGCGCCCGGGACAGGTTGCATTTCTCCCTTCCCCAGGGGGAAAGGGCCGGGGATGGGGCGAGCCCCAAAAAAACGAGCGTAAAACAACCCACTGCTTTGCTGCATTGCACGGTCGCCTATTTCAGGCGAAAATATAAGTCTTTCAGATATTTGCGCTCCAAATCCAAGGGCGTATAAAGGCTGCTTCCGCATGAGATCGGCTGAAATCCGCGACCGCTACCTCAAGTTCTTCCAGTCCAAAGGCCACATCATCGTGGCCTCCAGCCCGCTGGTGCCGGCCAACGACCCCACGCTGCTGTTCACCAACTCCGGCATGGTGCAGTTCAAGGACGTGTTCCTGGGCAAGGAAACGCGGCCCTACAAGCGCGCCACCACGGCGCAGCGCTGCGTGCGCGCCGGCGGCAAGCACAACGACCTCGAGAACGTGGGCTATACCGCCCGGCACCACACCTTCTTCGAAATGCTGGGGAATTTCTCCTTCGGCGACTATTTCAAGCGCGACGCCATCCTGTTCGCCTGGGAACTGCTCACGAAGGTGTACGGGCTGCCGGCGGACAAGCTGTGGGTGACGGTGTACAAGACCGACGACGAGGCCTACGACCTGTGGGCCAAGGACGTGGGCGTGCCGAAAGAGCGCATTGTCCGCATCGGCGACAAGCCGGGCGGCGGCTCGGACAACTTCTGGCAAATGGCCGACACCGGGCCCTGCGGCCCGTGCTCGGAAATCTTCTACGACCACGGTCCGGACGTGGCGGGCGGCCCGCCCGGTTCGCCCGACGAAGACGGCGACCGCTACATCGAAATCTGGAACCTGGTGTTCATGCAGTACGACCGCGACGACAAGGGCGTGCTGACCCCGTTGCCCAAGCCGTGCGTGGACACCGGCATGGGCCTGGAGCGCGTGGCGGCGGTGCTGCAGCACGTGCACTCCAACTACGAAATCGACCTGTTCCAGGATTTGATCAAGGCGGCGGCGCGCGAAACCGGCGCAAAGGACCTGGCCAATCCCTCGCTCAAGGTCATCGCCGACCACATCCGCGCCTCGGCCTTCCTCATTGTCGACGGCGTGATTCCCTCCAACGACGGCCGCGGCTATGTGCTGCGCCGGATCATCCGGCGCGCCCTGCGCCACGGCCACAAGCTCGGCCAGTCGCGGCCGTTCTTCCACAAGCTGGTGAAGGACCTTGCGGCGGCCATGGGCGAGGCCTATCCCGAACTGGCCAAGGCAGAGCGCAATGTTGCCGCCACGTTGAAGGCCGAGGAAGAGCGCTTCGCCGAGACGCTGGAACACGGCATGAAAATCCTCGAGGTGGCGCTGGCCCAGCCTGGCGCGACCATCGACGGCGAGACCGTGTTCACCCTGTACGACACCTACGGCTTTCCCGTGGACCTCACCGCCGACGTGGCGCGCGAGCGCGGCAAGAGCATCGACATGGCCGGCTACGAGGCGGCCATGGACAAGCAGCGCGCCACGGCCCGCGCCGCCTCCAAGTTCCAGGCCGCGGCCAGCGTGCAGTACAGCGGCGCCAAGACCGAGTTCAAGGGCTACGACACGCTCAAGCTGGATGCCAAGGTCGTCGCGCTGTACCGCGAGGGCAGCGCCGTGCCCGCGCTTGGCGCGGGCGAGGAGGGTATTGTGGTGCTGGACCGCACGCCCTTTTACGCCGAGTCGGGCGGGCAGGTGGGCGACATAGGCGATATTTCTGCGGGTACCGGCAGCCACTTCAAGGTGCACGACACGCAGAAAATCCAGGCCGACGTGTTCGGCCACCATGGCAGGCAGGCCGCGGGCAAGTTGTCCGTGGGCGACACGGTCACGGCGCACGTGGATGTGCGCGCCCGCCATCGCGCCGCGTGGAACCATTCGGCCACCCACCTCATGCACGCGGCGCTGCGCCGCGTGCTGGGCCACCACGTGCAGCAAAAGGGCTCGCTGGTGGACGCCGAGCACACGCGCTTCGACTTTTCCCACGGCAAGCCCATGACGGCCGAGGAAATCCGCGCCGTGGAAGACCTGGTGAACCGCGAGATTCGCGCCAACCACGCCGTGGCGTCGCGGGTCATGCCTTATGACGACGCCATCAAGGCTGGAGCCATGGCGCTGTTCGGCGAGAAATACGGCGACGAAGTGCGCGTCATCGGCATGGGCGAGTTCTCCACCGAGCTGTGCGGCGGCACGCACGTGGCGCGCACCGGCGATATCGGCTTTTTCAAGATCGTGTCCGAGTCCGGCGTGGCGGCCGGCGTGCGCCGCGTCGAGGCTGTCACCGGCGAAGGCGCGCTGGCCTGGGTGCAGGACCAGGAAGCCCGTCTTGCGCAGGCCGCAGGCGTGCTCAAGGCGCCCGCCACCGAGCTCACGCAGCGCCTGGAGCAGGTGCTGGACAACCTGCGCGCGGCCGAGAAGGAAGTGGCGCGCCTGAGATCGAAAATGGCCTCGGCCCAGGGCGACGACCTGGCCGGA
>DATNCF010000454.1:0-7349 GCA_035571675.1 Burkholderiales bacterium
CGAGCTGGGCGCGAAAAAGCCGGTGCACTGGTAGCCCCACGACTCGTCCAGCGGGTGTTCCATGAGCGGCAGGAATTCGATGTGGGTGTGGCCCAGGTCCTTCACGTAGGGCACGAGGCGCTCGGCCAGCTCGCGGTAGGAATAAAAGCGCCCGTCGGGATGCCGCATCCACGAACCGGCGTGCACCTCGTACACCGCCATGGGCGCGTGCAGCCAGTCGCGCCGCGCGCGCGCCGCCATCCACGCCTGGTCGCCCCAGCGGTGCCCGGCGCGGCTGACCCGCGCCGCCGTGGCCGGCCGCTGCTCGAACTCGCGGCCATAGGGGTCGATTTTCACCGCCACCGTGCCGCTGGCGCGATGCCTGATCTCGAACTTGTACAGGGTGCCGTCGGGCAATTCGGGGATGAACAGTTCCCAGATGCCCGAGGCGCCCAGCGACACCATGGGATGCAGCCGGCCGTCCCAGCGGTTGAAGTCGCCCACCACCGAAACCCTTCCGGCGTTGGGCGCCCAGGTGCGGAAGCACACCCCGGACACGCCTTGGCGCACCTCGGGATTGGCGCCCAGCAGGCGATACGCCTGGCTGTTGCTGCCTTCGGCGAACAGGAACAGGTCATGGTCAGAAGGCCGGGGCGGGAAGGCATAGGGGTCGTACAGGCTAAACGCCGACCCGTCGCCCGACTGGATGCGCAGCCGGTAGGGCAGACGCGGCGTCTGCGTGCCTTCCCACTCGAAGAAATCGCTGCCTTCGAGGCGGGCCAGCGGCAAAAGGGCGGTGCCGGATTCCAGCGCGACGGCGCGCGCGTCGGGCCGGAACACGCGCAGGCGCCAGCCCTGCGCGGTGCGATGCAGCCCCAACCGCCGGAACGGATCGTACTCGCGGGCTTCGGCCAGGGCGGCCAGGGAGTCATCAAAACGGTTCATTGCGGCCCTATTTTAGACACGGCATCCGGTGCAATAATGTAAGAATACGCGCATGGATCAAAATTCTTCATCCAATCATCCGTCGGCCGGGTTCGGGCGCTACATCAGCCACTTGACCCGGGGCACCTACGCCATGGTGCTGGCCGGCGGCCGCGGCAGCCGGCTCATGCAGCTCACCGACTGGCGCGCCAAGCCCGCCGTGCCCTTCGGCGGCAAGTTCCGCATTATCGATTTCACGCTGTCCAACTGCGTGAACACCGGCATCCGGCGCATCGGCGTGGCCACCCAGTACAAGGCGCAGAGCCTGATCCGCCACGTGCAGCGCGGCTGGAGCTTCCTCGACGGGCGTTTCGCCGAGCACGTGGACCTGCTGCCCGCGCAACAGCAGATCGGCAGCAACTGGTACCAGGGCACGGCGGACGCGGTGTTCCAGAACCTGGACGTGATCCGGCGCAACCGGCCGCGCTACGTCATGGTGCTCTCCGGCGACCATATTTACAAGATGGATTATGGCCGCATGCTGGCCTATCACGCCGAAAACGGCGCCGACATGAGCGTGGCCTGCCTCGAGGTGCCGCTGTCGGAGGCGTCGTCGTTCGGTGTCGTCGGTGTCGACGACCATCAAAGCATCACGAGTTTCCAGGAAAAACCCGCCAAGCCCTTCTGCATCCCCGGCAAGCCCGACCGCGCCCTGGTGAGCATGGGCGTGTACGCCTTCAACGCCGACTTCCTCTACGAGCAGCTCATTCGCGACAGCGACCTGCCCAGCTCCTCGCACGACTTCGGCAAGGACATCATCCCGCACGTGGTGTCGCGCTACCATGCCTACGCCCACAATTTCGCCGACAGTTGCGTGGACATGGCCGAGGGCGGCGCGCCCTACTGGCGCGACGTCGGCACCATCGACGCCTACTGGGAGGCCAATATCGAGCTCACCAAGGTCACGCCCGAGCTGGACCTGTACGACGAGGTGTGGCCGATCTGGACCTACCAGGAGCAGCTGCCGCCGGCCAAGTTCGTGTTCGACGACGAGGGCCGGCGCGGCATGGCCGTGGACTCGCTGGTGTCCGGCGGCGACATCATCAGCGGCGCCGAGGTGCGGCGCTCGCTGCTGTTTTCCAAGGTGCGCGTGCACAGCTACGCCCAGGTGGAGGACTCGGTCATCCTCCCCGACGTCGACGTGGGCCGCGGCGCCAAGCTGCGCCGCGTGGTCATCGACAAGCACTGCAGCATTCCTCCGGGCATCGAGATCGGCTTCGACCCGGCCGAGGACCGCAAGCGCTTCACCGTGAGCGAAAACGGCGTCACCCTGGTCACGCCGGAGATGCTGGGACAGACCGCGCACTACATCCGCTGAAGGCGCGGCGGGGCAAGAACAAGAAACCAGAAACGACTTAGCTTTGGGCCTGGACCTCGTTTTCCTCTGGCATATGCACCAGCCGGACTACCGCGACCGCGTCAGCGGCGAGTTCGTGCTGCCCTGGGTGTACCTGCACGCGCTGAAGGACTACAGCGACATGGCGGCGCACCTGGAGCGCCATCCCGGCGTGCGCGCCGTGGTGAACTTCGTGCCGGTGCTGCTCGACCAGATCGAGGACTACTGCGCGCAGTTCGACTCGGGCATGTTCCGCGACCCGTTGCTGCGCCTCCTGGCCGAGCCCGAACTCGACCGCATCGGTCCCGCGCAGCGCGCGCTGCTTTTGGAGTCCTGCTTCCGCGTCAACCACGCCACCATGCTGGAGCCGTTCCCCGCCTACCAGCGACTGTACAACCTGCATGCCCTGTTCGCCAAGGAAGACCCCGCGGCGCTGGACTACCTGTCCGGGGCCTACCTGGGGGACCTCGTCACCTGGTACCACCTGGCCTGGTGCGGCGAGAGCGTGCGCCGCGAGCAGGCCCTGGCGGCGCGGCTCATGGCCAAGGGGCAGGGCTTCACGGCCGGCGAGCGCCGCGAGCTGCTTGGGCTGGTCGGCTCGGTCATCAAGGGCATCGTGCCGCGCTACCGGGCGCTGCAGGACGCCGGGCGTGTCGAGCTGTCGGCCACGCCCGGCACCCATCCACTGGCGCCGCTGATGCTGGATTTCAAGTCGGCGCTCGACGCCATGCCCGACGCGGCGCTGCCGGCGAGCGCCGCCTATCCGGGCGGCCCGGCGCGGGTAGACGCGCACATTGCTTCCGGACAGGCGTCACACACGCGGCGCTTCGGCCGCGCGCCGGCCGGAATGTGGCCGGCCGAGGGGGCGGTGTCCGCCGCTTTCCTGGCGCAACTGGCCCGAGGCGGCTGCCGCTGGGCCGCGAGCGGCGAAGGCGTGCTGCGCAACACGCTGGCCAAGCACGGCATGGACACCTCCCACGGCGCAGACGCCACGACCCATCCCTGGCGCGTGGAAGGCGCTCCGGGGCTGGCGCTGTTCTTCCGCGACGAACGCCTGTCCGATCTCATCGGCTTCGAGTACGCCAAGTGGTACGGCCACGACGCGGCCCTGCACCTGGTCTCGCTGCTCGAAGCCATCATGGCCGCTTCTGAGGGCGAGGGCGCCGCAAACGGACCGCAAGGCGCCGCGACCGGGCCGGAAGGCGCCGCAACCGGTGGCGAAGAAACAAAGGCTACACCACTGGTGAGCATCATCCTCGACGGCGAAAACGCCTGGGAGCACTATCCCTACAACGGCTACTACTTCTTCGACGACCTGTACGGCCTGTTGGAAAAACATGCCTCCATCCGCACCACCACTTACGCGGACTGGCTGAAGGGGCGGAATGAACAGTCCTTCCCCCCGCTGCCCGGCCTGGTGGCGGGGAGCTGGGTGTACGGCACCTTCTCCACCTGGATCGGCAATCCGGACAAGAACCGCGCCTGGGACCTGTTGTGCGAAGCCAAGGTCAGTTACGACGCGGCGCTGGCGGCCGGCCGCCTCGCGCCCGACGAAGCGGCGCGCGCCGAGGTCCAGCTCGCCATTTGTGAAAGCTCGGATTGGTTCTGGTGGTTCGGCGACTACAACCCGTCGCAGGCCGTGGCCAGCTTCGACCGGCTATACCGCCTCAATCTCGCCAACCTGTACCGCCTGCTCAAGCTCGAGCCGCCGGCCAACCTCGCCCAGCCGCTGTCGCGCGGCAGCGCCGGGGCGCGCGACGGCACCATGCGCAGGGCCACGGAGTTTCAGACATGAGTATTGCGCTGCTTTTCGGCGTGCACGCTCACCAGCCGGTGGGCAATTTTCCCGAGGTCATTGAAGAGGCGCACCTGCGCTGCTATCGCATGTTTCTGCAGACGCTGGAGCGCTACCCCGATTTCCGCTTCAGCGTGCACTTCTCGGGCTGGCTGCTGGACGTGCTGTTGCAGCGCTACCCCGAGGACATGCAGCGGCTGCGCCTCATGACCGAGCGCGGCCAGGTGGAATGGTTCGGCTCGGGCGACTGCGAGCCCGTGCTCGCTGCCATTCCCTATCGCGACCGCCTCACCCAGCTCGCCGCCCTGTCGGACCGCATCGAGCGCCATTTCGGGCAGCGCCCGCAAGGCGCCTGGCTCACCGAGCGGGTGTGGGAATCGTCGGTGGTGCCGGCGCTGGCGGCCAGCGGCATCCGCTACGTGGCCGTGGATGACTACCACTTCCTGTGCACGGGCCAGCCGGCCGACAAGCTGGACAGCTTCTGGAGCACCGAGGACGACGGCCGCAGCCTCGACCTGTTTCCCATTTCCGAGCAGGCGCGCTATCGCCTGCCGTTTTCGCCTGCGGGCGAGGCCGTGGCGTGGATGGAGCAGCTCGCGCGCGACGGGCGCCGCGCCTGCATTTATTTCGACGACATCGAGAAATTCGGCATCTGGCCCGAGACTTACGCCTGGGTGTACGAGAAAGGCTGGCTCACCCAGTTCATCGAAGGCGTGCTCGCCTCCAGCCTGATCCGCACCGCCACCTACGCCGACTATCGCGCCGCGCAGGCCACCCGCGGCATCGTGTACCTGCCCACCACGTCCTATATCGAAATGAACGAATGGACGCTGCCGGCGCCCGCGGCGCGCGCCTTCAACGGGCTGGTCGGGCGCGAGAAATCGGCCGGGCTTTACGAAGCCGACCGGCCGTGGCTGCGCGGCGGCATCTGGCGCAACTTCCTGTCGCGCTTTCCCGAGGCCAACTGGATGCACAAGCGCATGCTGGAGCTGTCGGCGCGCGTGGCCGGGCTGTCACCGGTGGCGCGTACCCCGGCCATGCAGGAGAGCCTGCACCGCTCCCAGGCCAACGATGCCTACTGGCACGGCCTGTTCGGCGGGCTGTACCTGCCGCACCTGCGCCGCGCGGTGTGGAACAACATGCTGGCGCTGGAGGCCGAGCTCGACGCCGTGGCGCCGCGGCCCGGCGCGTCGCGGCGCGACGCCGACCTGGACGGCCGCACGGAACTGTTTCTGCGCAGCCATCCGCAAACCAGCGGCGGCGGCGTGCAGGCCGTGGTGCGCGAGGACGGGCATGCCGCGCTGCTGGAATTCTCCGCCTACGCGGCGCATCACAATTTCGGCGACGCCCTGAAGCGCACCGATGAGGTGTACCACGACAAGATTGCCGGCGGCGGCGGAGCGACGCATGCGCCCAAGGACGGCATCGCCTCGCCGCACGAGCGCGTGGCCTTCGTGCATGCCATCACCCCCGCCGACCTCGTGCCGGATGCGCGTCCGCGCATGAGCTTCCTCGACACCTGGCTGAAACCCGACGGCGGACGGCAGGCGCTCGATGGTTACCGCGTGATCGACGGCGAGGACGGCGCGTTCGCGCAAGCCGGGGAGGGCTGGCGCGTGGACAAGCGCTACGCGGTGTCGGGCGACGCCCTTACGGTGCGCTATGCGCCGCGGGGCCTGCAGGGGCGGCTGGAAGTGCAGCTCAACATCGCCATGCCGAGCTGCGACGGTTTTCTCGGCCGCTACATTCTCGCCGACGGCAGCATACCCTGCGGCTTCGGACAGCAGCTCACGCTCGAGGGCATGACCGGCGTCACGCTCGACGACGGCGTGCTGGGCGGCGCGCTGAAGCTCAACTGCGCGGCCGCCACGCTGCGCGCGCGGGCGCATCACACCGTGTCGCAATCCGAGGCCGGCTTCGAAAAAATCATGCAGGCCGTGGAATTGACGCTGTCGTGGCCGCTGCCCGCCCAGGAGCTCGTCGTCACCCTGGAATACCGGCATGGCGGCTAGCGCCGGGGCTTCCGACACGCCTGGGAAGGCCATGCGCCTGCTGTTCGTGGCGGCCGAAGCCTATCCGCTGGTCAAGACCGGCGGCCTGGGCGACGTGGCCGGGGCGTTGCCGGCCAGCCTGAGGCGACTGCGGGTCGACGCGCGCCTGCTGCTGCCCGCCTATGGGCCGGTGCTGGAGCAGCTGAGCGACGTGCGCGAAGCGGCCGATCTCGGCCCCGTTCTGCCTGGCCTGCCGGCCAAGCTGCTCACCGCCACCTTGCCCAAAAACGGGCTGCCGCTGGTGCTGGTGGATTGTCCGCCGCTGTTCCGGCGCGACGGTGGCATCTACCAGAGCGCACAGGGGCAGGACTGGCCGGACAACCATGTGCGCTTCGGGCTGTTGTCCCGTGCGGCGGCGCTGGCCGCGGTCAATGGCCTCGGCTCCGGAAGCGGCGGCTGGCGTCCCGACCTCGTTCACGCCAACGACTGGCATGCGGGCCTCGTGCCCTACTACCTGAAGCGTGGCGGCCGGCGCGCGCCGCGCAGCCTGTTCACGGTGCACAACATGGCCTACCAGGGTGTGTTCGGGCCGCAATCCATGTCCGGCCTGGCGCTCGATCCCAAGGACTATTCCGCGGACGGCTTCGAGTTCTGGGGCAACATTTCCTTCATCAAGGCCGGCCTGGTGTTCGCCGACCGCATCAGCACGGTGAGCCCGACCTACGCCGATGAAATCCAGCGCTCGCCGCTGGGCGCGGGGCTGGAAGGCGTGCTGGCGGGGCGGCGCGGCGTGTTGTCCGGAATCGTCAACGGCGTGGATGATTCGGTATGGGACCCGGCGCGCGACGAGTTCATCGTCAGCCGCTACGCCGCGGCTACGCTCGAAGCCAAGGGCGCCAACGCGGCCGAACTGCGCCGTGTCATGGGACTGGCGGACCGCCCCGGCGCGCCGCTCTTCGGCATGGTGAGCCGGCTGGTGGAACAGAAGGGCGTGGACCTGCTGGCCGCCGCCATGCCGCAACTGGTGCAGGCCGGCGCGCAGTTCGCCATACTCGGGACGGGCGACGCCGAGCTGGTGCGGCGGCTCAACGCGGTGGCGGGGGCGCATGCCGGCAACGTGGCCGTGCGCATCGGCTACGACGAGGCGCTGGCGCACGGCGTCATCGCCGGCGCCGACATGGTGCTCATGCCGTCGCGCTTCGAGCCCTGCGGTCTCGCCCAGCTCTATGGCCAGCGCTACGGCTCGCTGCCCGTGGTGCGCACC
>DATNCF010000455.1:0-8143 GCA_035571675.1 Burkholderiales bacterium
CCTGCGCAACGTCCTGCAGCGCCAAGGCGCGGCCGATGGTCTCGTCCGACAGCGGCCCCCACAGGCCATCACTGCACAACAACAGCGTGTCGCCCGGTTCGAGCTGCACCCGCGTGGAGAGTTCCACCTTGGGCATGGCCACCGACCCCAGGCAGTTGGATATGCGTCCCCGCTCGGGGTGCTGCGCGGCTTCTTCCGGAGTGATGACGCCCGCATCCAGCATGGCCTGGACGGCCGAGTGGTCGCGCGTGCGCTTGACCAGCTTGCCGCGCCGGAAGTGGTACAGCCGCGAATCGCCGGCGTGAGCCCAGTAGGCAATGCCTTCCTGAACCAGACAGGCCACACAGGTGGTGCGCGGCGTCTCGGGCCACTGGCGCCCGGCCGCGTACGCCACCATGGCCAGGTGGGCGTCGTTGATGTTGCGCGGCAGGAAGCGCTCGGGCTCGGTGAGGCGCGGCTTGGCCTCGCGCTGGAAGGCGCGGATGAGGGTGCGCACCGCCAGTTGCGAAGCCACCTCGCCATGCGCGTGCCCGCCCAGCCCGTCGGCCACGACCATGAGCAGCGCATCGCGGCTGTAGCAGTAGCCGATGCGGTCCTGGTTGGCCTTGCGGGCCCCCTCGCGACTTTCCTGGAAAATGGAGAATTTCATCGAGACTAATTTTAAAGGTTTTAGGGGTTAAAGCTTTTCTCGTTGCCCTCTCCCCTGCCCCTCTCCCTGGGGGAGAGGGGTTGACCTACCGGCGCGGAGCGCCGGGCCTCGTAGAACGATTACTACCAAACCCTTACGCATGTTCTTAGCGCCCTGCAAGTTTCAGAATTTTTTCGCGCATCCCTTGTGCGAACGACGTAGCCGCAGATACTGCCGCAACTGCTTTCTTCCGCACCTCAGGCTCGCGTTCTCGCAACAGAACCTTCTGCAAGGCAAACACACTCTGAGGCCGGTCCATGTGGTCCATCTCCAGGCACCAGTCGATGGTTTCCAAAAGCTCACGCGAGTACTTGTCTGGCCATAACTTTGTTGCTGATACATACTTGTCATTCTCTATTCGTTTGTCGGCCGGCTGCGGTGACTCGCCCGCCATGCACGCATACATCGTTGCCCCGACGCTGTAAATGTCGCTCCAAGGTCCCAAAATGTCCCGGTTGCGATATTGCTCGGGCGGGGCGAAGCCCGGGGTGTACATGGGGCGCAGGCGCTGCTCGCCCTCGGCGATGATGGTGTGGCGGGCGCCGCCGAAGTCGATGAGCACGGGCGCGCCGTCGTTGCGCAGGTAGATGTTGCCCGGCTTGATGTCCAGGTGCACCATGCGCTCGGAGTGCACTTCGCGCAGGCCGTTCAGCAGTTGCGCGAACACGTGGCGGATGAAGTTCTCGCGGATGGAGCCCAGGCGGTGGCCGATGTGCGCCTGCAGGGTGCGGCCGCGCTCGTAGCGCATGACCAGGTACACCGTCTCGTTGGCGCGGAAGAAGTTGAGCACGCGCACGACGTTGGGATGCGACAGGCGGGCCAGCGCGCGGCCCTCCTCGAAGAAACAGCGCATGCCGTAGCGGAAGGTGGCGAGGTTCTCCTCGGCGATGGAGGGCAGCACCGAGCCCTCGCGGCGCAGCGCCAGCGCCGCGGGCAGGTATTCCTTGATGGCCACGGGCTGGTCGTGCTCGTCGGTGGCCAGGTAGACGATGGAAAACCCGCCCGAAGCCAGCACGCTGGAGATGCGGTAATTTTCAAGCTGGTGCCCCTCGGGCAGCGGCTGATTGGTTTGGTTCGACATGGGTGACCCGACCGGTATGATAAAGTCATTTCCTCCTGCGGCCCCCATGCCGTGCGCGCCCTGCGGCGTCAATAAATCACACTTTTCCGGGACTTACGCATGATTTTCAGCATGACGGGCTACGCCTCGGCCAGCCGCGACACGCCCGGAGGCGCGCTGTCGCTGGAACTCAAGGCCGTCAACGGCCGGTTCCTGGAAATGCAGTTCCGGCTGCCCGAGGAACTGCGCTCCATCGAGCCGCAGTTGCGCGAGCTGATCGGCGCCAAGCTGACGCGCGGCAAGGTGGACTGTCGCGGCGCCATCGCCGCGCCCGCGGGCACGGTCCCGGCCATGGAACTGAACCAGGCGCTGCTCACGGCCCTGGCCGATGTCAGCCGGCGCGTGCAGGCCCAGGTGCCCGGCGCGGCGCCGCTGTCGGTGGCCGAGGTGCTCAACTGGCCGGGCATGTTCGGCGAAGACGCCTCGGCCGGCGACAAGCTGCGCCAGGACGCGCTGGAGCTCGCCAGGACATTGCTGGCCGATTTCGCCGCCAGCCGCGCGCGCGAGGGCGAGAAGCTGGCCGGGCTGCTGCTGGAGCGCGTGGCGCGCATGGAAACGCTGCTCGCCGAGATCCAGCCGCGCCTGCCGGAAGCCATCGCCGCCTACCAGCAAAAAATCACCTCCCGCCTTCAGGAGGCGCTGGGCGGCAGCGACGAGGAGCGCGTGCGCCAGGAAATCGCGCTGTTCGGCATCAAGGTGGACGTGGCCGAGGAGCTGGACCGGCTGGGCACGCACCTGGCCGAAGTGCGCCGCATTCTCGGGAAGGGCGGCCCGGCGGGCAAGCGCCTGGACTTCCTCATGCAGGAACTGCACCGCGAGGCCAACACCCTGGGCTCGAAGTCGGTGTCCAAGGAGATATCCGACGCCAGCCTGGAGTTCAAGCTGCTGATCGAGCAGATGCGGGAGCAGGTGCAGAACATCGAATGACGTATTTTGCCGTCCTTAGCAAGTCCTTTGATGGACTTGGGAGTGAACAGCGCGCTTGGTGCCAGCATAACTTCACAGGGACCTCCTCCCCTTAGGCGTGGGGCGCCAGGGGCGGGTTCCTGCTGTGGATTCATGCTACGGTGTCGCGTCCCTGTAGCCCGGCCCGCCGAACGACCTCAACCGCAACTGACCGCTGGAAGGAGATTTTCATGCCGGACGTGCTGTACGAGAAACGCGAATCGGGCGTCGCCATGCTCACTCTCAACCGTCCTGACAGCCTGAACGCCCTGACTCACCCGATGGTGGCGGAATTGCGCCGGCATTTCGAGGAAATCGACGAGGATTCCTCTGTGCGCGCGCTCATCCTCACGGGGGCGGGACGCGGCTTCTGTTCCGGCCTGGACCTCAAGGCCGCGCGAGAGAACAACCCCGCCAAGCCCACGCCCTCCCAAACCGTGCGCAGCGGCCTGGGCTCGCATCACCGCGTCTGGAACCATTTCGCCACGCGCCTCACGCGCATGCGCGTGCCCGTCATCGCCGCTCTGAACGGCGCCGTGGCCGGCATGGGCCTGTCGCTGGCGCTGTGCTCGGACATTCGCCTGGCCTCGGAAAAAGCCCGTTTCCACAACGGCTTTGTCGGACTGGGCATGGGACCGACCGAGGGGGGCATCAGCTGGCTACTGCCTCGTCTGGTGGGCATGTCGCGGGCGCTGGATATCATCCTCACTGGCCGCACGGTGGATGCGGCCGAGGCCGCCGAAATCGGCCTGGTGTCGGCCACCTTGCCTGCGGAAGCACTGCTCGGTGCGGCCTTCGAGAAGGCGGAAATGATCGCCAGGAACGCGCCCACCGGCATGTGGCTGGGCAAACAGACCGTGTGGGCGAACGTGGGCGTCGCCGATCTGCAGACCGCGCTGCAACTGGAAGCGCGCGGCCAGGTGCTGTCGGTGTTCGGGCGCGAAGGCGAAGACCCGCTGTACGAACGCAAACGTTAACTAGGTTTCCGCGTACTTCTGCCCCGGGCCCGCCGGCTCGACAACATCTTCGCCCTTCACCCTGATGAACTTGGAGACCTCCCAGCCCGGATCACCGGCTTTCTGCGAAATATTCAGCACGGTAATATTTTCAATGGCCTGATGGTCCTCGCGCCGGAAACGAAACGGCCCGGTGGCCGCTTCGAATTCAATGCGTTCAAGCGCCACCCGCACCACCGCGGGTTCGAGGCTCTTGGCGGCCCTAATGGCGTTCAGCAGCGCCGTCATGCCCAGGTTGCCGTTGAAAACGGCGGTGTCCGGCGCGCTATCCTTGGTCATGGCGGTGTAGTCCCTGAGCAATGCCCGGCTCACCGCGTTGGCGTCCTTGGCGTACGGGTACCAGGTGGTGGGCGTCCACAGGTTGTCCTTGGGCAGGTTGTTGCCCAGCCCCTTGGCGATGCCGATTCCTTGCCCGGCCTCGACAAAAACCTTAACCTTGTTGTACAGGCCGAGCTGCTTGGCCTGCGCCATGAAGGTGTAATAATCCGCGCCCACCATGCCGGTGTACAGGGCCTCAACGGGGCTGCTCATCAGCCGCGCGATCTGGACCTTGAAATCCGTGGAAGGGAATGGCACAAGCACCGGGTCCGCCGTTTCGATGGTCTTGCGCGCGTGTTCCCGGTAGGCCTTCTTCAGCGCAATGGTGAAGATGCGGTAGTTGTCGGTGCCGAATTGGTTGTCCGGCGTGGCCCCGCCCCACCTTGTGATGTTGGGATGTGCCTGCGCCACGGCCTGCGCCGCGGCGAACAGGTTCATGCGTCCGTTGACCTGCGCGCGGAAGGCATTGGGATTAAAGTTTTCATGGGTCAGCGCCATGATCTGCGAGCCGGTGAGCAGAAAGATCGCATTGTTCTCGGCCAGCAGGTTGACGATCGCCATGGCCGGAGCGGTGAGATATCCCCCGACGATGAACTTGATGCCTGAACCCAACACGTCCCGTCCGGCCAATGCCGCCTCGGCGGGACTCGCCTTGTCGTCGCGTGCGACGATCTCCACCTTGCGTCCGAGCAGGCCGCCGGCGCGATTGCATTGTTCGACCGCGATGCGCGCGCCGGTCAGCATGGCATTGCCGCCCTCGGCCAGGGGGCCGGTCAAGGGGTAGATGCAGGCGACCTTGATGGTCGCTTCCTGCGCCAGCATCGGAGCTGCCCGCGCCAGCGCCATTGCCCCCGCCCCGGCTGCCAGGTATCTCAGGGTTTTTCTACGCTGCTGTTCGAAATTCCTGGCTCCTCCGGCGTTTTATTTGCGCAGTCGGTTTGCTCACCGCCCCGACACCATTTGATCAGGATTGTATGGGTCTTAGCGTTACCTCGACCGCGCGGCGATCGTTCGCCGCCGCCGTTGGTAGACGAGACCCAGTTCCTTGAGCCGCCGCAGGCGCCGCTGGGCGGCGGCGATTGTTTTTTACCCCCTTAGCGACAATAACGCGCCAAATTCCCTGCTCAATTTGGCGGGTACCCTTGACGGCTAAGTTTGGTGCCGCACAGACGCCAGGTCAGATGCTGTGCCTAATGAGATTAGGAGGCACTATTGAATATCATATCCGACCCCTCTCCTTTGGAGATGGCCTGTTACAAAGCGCCGGCCGGAATCATCGCCTTTGATGAAATCACCGGCGGCGGGTTGCCAAGCGGCCGTCACGCTGCTGCTGGGTGGGGGCGGCTCGGGCAAAACCGTACTGACTGGCCTTATCGCCGCCAAGTCCGGCGGGGACTGATCCAAAGAGGGTATTCCGATGATTGTTAGCGAGGAAATGACGCTTCCGCAAACCGACCTTAGTCACGGCGTTAATGAATCCATTGGCCAATTTCAGGGTGGCTCCGACGGAATCATCGATATTGATCGTCAAAAAACGCTGGTCATGGCAGAGGCGCTGCAGAGTGCAATTCTTAACAGCCCTAACTTTTCCAGTATCGCGACGGACGCCAATGGTGTCATTCAGATATTCAATGTTGGCGCGGAACGCCTTCTGGGCTACGCGGCCGCTGACGTGATAAACAAGATCACGCCGGCAGATATCTCTGATTCCCAAGAATTGGTCGCGCGGGCGGCCGCCCTGAGCCTGGAGTTTCATACGCCAATTGCGCCCGGTTTTGAAGCACTCGTGTACAAGGCCTCGCGGGGAATCGAAGATATCTATGAGCTGACCAAGATCCGAAAGGACGGGAGCCGTTTCCCGGCGGTGGTATCGGTCACGGCCCTGCGCGACGCTCAAAACGCCATTATTGGCTATCTGTTAATTGGCACGGACAACACTGCGCGCAGGCAGGAGGCATTTGCACGTATCGAACGCAGCAACCGGGACTTGGCGGCGCTAAACGAGGAACTAAAGGCATTCAGCTACTCGGTGTCCCACGACTTGCGCGGGCCCCTACGCGCTATGGATGGCTTTTCATTGGCGCTGCTTGAGGACTACGGCGACAAACTGGACGACGAGGGCAAAGATTCCTTGAATCGAATCCGCGCGGCAAGCCAGCATATGGGCAATCTCATCGACGACATGCTTCGGCTGTCGAAAGCGACTCGTTCAGAGCTGAACGTGACCGACGTCGACCTAAGTGCAATAACGCGCGACATCGCCGATAGCCTCGGGCGGGAGTCCCCCGGCCGCTCCGTGCAATGGGCAATCGAAGCTGGCTTGAGCGTCCGCGCCGATCCAGCCCTGATGCGAATTGTCATGCAAAATCTCCTCCAGAACGCATGGAAATTTACCGGCACTGCGGACGCGCCGGTCATCCGCGTCGGCGCCCTGCAACGCGGCGCAACCCAGGTTTACTTCGTCGCCGACAACGGCGTTGGTTTTGATCTCGCGCATGCAGAGGGCCTCTTCGGCGCTTTCCAGCGCCTTCACCGTGCTGACGAATTTCCAGGTACCGGGATTGGTCTCGCGATAGTCCAGCGGATCATCCACCGACATGAGGGAGCAATCTGGGCCGACGCGAAACAAGGCGAAGGAGCGACCTTCTATTTTAGTGTGAAGGAAAAAAACAATGGATCAGTTCAGCAAGTCAATCCTGCTGGTTGAAGACAACGAAGACGACGCTAAACTGACCCTGCGGGCGTTTAAACGCAACTCGATGCTAAATCCAGTCGACATAGCCCGAGACGGCGTGGAAGCGCTCGATTTTCTATTCGCGCGGAACGCCTACATGGAGCGCGCCGGGAAGCCGCTCCCAACGCTCATCCTGCTTGACTTGAAGCTCCCCAAGCTCGACGGCCTGGGCGTGCTGAAGGCAATCCGGGGCGACGAGCGTACTAAGCTCATTCCGGTTGTGGTTCTCACTTCCTCCAAAGAGGAACAGGACCTTATTAAAAGCTACTCCCTGGGTGCGAACAGTTACGTTCGCAAGCCGGTCGATTTCGCTGAATTCATTGAGGCGGTTAAGCTTCTCGGTATCTATTGGTTAACGACCAATCAATCTCCGCCAGAGCCAATTACCTCGTGAACACACCGGTCAAAGTCCTGATGATCGAGGACTCCGAGGGCGACGCGAAGCTGACGCTGCGCGCACTAAAAATTGGCGGATTCAATGTAACCCACCTTCGCGTCCAGACCGCGGCGGCGATGAAAGCCGGGCTGGAGCGAGAACCTTGGGACGCTATCATTTCTGACTTTCAGATGCCGGGCTTCACCGGCATGGATGCGCTAAATATCTTCCGTTCCACTGGCCTCGACATTCCGTTCATCCTCGTCTCCGGAACCATCGGCGAGGAATTCGCTGCCAATGCAATGAAGGCGGGCGCAAGCGACTATGTGATGAAGGAAAATCTAGCGCGACTTGCTCCGGCGCTTGAACGAGAGCTAAAGGAGGCGCAAGATCGAGCTGAACATCGCCTTGCGCAAGGGGCTTTACTTGATAGCGAAGAGCGGTTTCGACAAATCGCAGAAAACATCCGCGACGTTTTCTATCTTCGAGATGCGGACAGCAGACGCATGTTGTACGTTAGCCCAGCATACGAGGAAGTCTGGGGCCGCAGCTGTGAAAGTCTATACGCAAACCCTCAATCATGGACCGATGCGATCCACCCGAACGATCGAGCACCGGCCTCTGAGAAACTCAAGTCAGGGATATTGGCTGGAAAATACGAATTCACTTATCGAATCGTCCGCCCAGATGGCGCAATTCGTCTGGTGAAGACGAGGGGCTATCCTGTCCGTGACGAGTCCGGCAAGATTGTACGCTTCGCAGGTGTCGCAGAGGACATCACAGAGAGCAGCGAAGCTGCACAGGAATTAAAAACCAGTTTGGAGGAATTCCGCACGTTGGCAGAATCCATGCCGCAAATTGTCTGGATCACGCGACCGGATGGCTGGAACATTTATTTCAATCAAAAGTGGATGGATTACACGGGGCTTACCGTCGAAGAGAGCCT
>DATNCF010000456.1:0-6496 GCA_035571675.1 Burkholderiales bacterium
GAGTTCGACGCTCACAACCTGCACCGCCAATGGGCTGACCACTGCGACGAATACCGGGACGACAACCACCGACCCCAAGTTCACCAGTGTTTCGCCATTCACCCCGGCCAACGCCAAGATCACCGCGGGCAGTTATGCCATCGGTGGTGGGACGTCAGAGCCAGTATGGTCGGACCTCTTCCTGACCAGCGAGCCATCACCTCGCGACATGGGCGCGGTATCCCACTAAGCGGGCGTGATCTGAAACCGAAAAGCAGCCCAGCGCCGGGCCAGCAACGCGGGCAGAGCAGTTGACAGTTCGTCTTCATAGGAGATGCCATGCGCCTCGCCGAATTCCTGCAGGACGCCGCCGGCGAAAAACTCAAGCAGGAGACTGCCCAATGACCGCGCGCTGCGAATTCAAGGCCCACCGCTTCGAATTCAAATTCACCGAGAAGGGGCCCGAGACCAAGGGCGCCTTCGAGGGCTATGCGTCCACCTTCAACGAGGAGGACGACTATGGCGATCTCATCCTGCCCGGCGCGTTCAAGAAGACCCTGGGCGACTACAGCGCCAAGGGCGGCATGCCCAAGATGCTGCTCAACCATGGCGGCCTGGGCTCCTGGATGGCGTCGCCGGCGCCCGAGGACCTGCTGCCGGTGGGCAAGTGGCTCGATCTCGAGGAGGACAGCAAGGGCCTGCAGGCCCGCGGCCGGCTCATCAACCTCGACACCGAGCACGGCAAGCGCATCTACGGCGCCATGAAGGAAGGCGAGCTGGACAGCATGTCCATCGGCTACCAGGCCAAGGACTTCACGCGCGGCACCAAGGAGAACGAGCCGCGCCGCACGCTCAAGCAGATCCACCTGATCGAGATCTCGCCCGTCACCTTCCCGGCCAACGCCGGCGCCGTCATCCAGTCCGTCAAGTCCATCGACGGCGTCACCGATTTCAAGAGCGCGGAAGACTTCCTGCGGGATGCTTGCGGTTTCTCGCGCTCGGCAGCAACGGCCTTCATCGGCCGCATCAAGGCCCTGGCCCAGCAGAGCGAGTCTGCCGTGTCCGGCGCAGAAGCAAAGCAGGTCCTGGCCGCCCTGAGCCGCCGGGCGGAGCTGCTGAAGCCTTAGCCGCTCCACACCCCCACCGCAGCCGCTCTCCGGGCGGCTTTTTTATTTCCGAAAGGGATGCATATGAACCGCAATCGTCTCATCGCCCTGGGCGCCGTCGCCGTGCTCATGGCCGTTTCCACCCTGGTGTTCGGCGCCGACCTCGGCCACGCCTCGCTGGTCAGTCTCGCCGCCGGCCCGCTGCTGATGGGCGAGATGGAAGTCGACATGAAGTCCATCCTCGAAGCCATCGACAAGTCCAACCGCGCCTTCGAGGGCTTCAAGTCCGCCAACGACGAGCGCCTCAAGCTGATCGAGAAGGGCGTCGGCGGCCAGTCCGAGCTGCAGGTCAAGATGGAAAAGGCCTTCGCCGACATGGCCGAGCAGAAAGCCGTGCTGGAGAAGCTCGAAGCCAAGCTCAAGCGCCCTCTGATCGGGTCGGACGGCAAGGCGTTGGACGAGCAGGCCGAAGCGCACCGCGCCGCGTTCAAGGGCTGGCTCACCCGCGGCACCGGCTACGACCAGAGCGAGCTGTTCTACCAGGGCAAGATGGGCAGCCAGGAGGCCGTCTCGGTCAAGTCGCTGCTCGCCGGTTCCGGCCCCGATGGCGGTTTCGCCGTGCCCAAGGTGATCGACGGCATGATCGAGGCGCTCATCGTCAACGTCAGCCCCATCCGCGCCATCGCCAGCGTGCAGCAGATCAGCACCCAGGACTTCCACAAGCTGGTTGACCTGCGCGGCACCAGCTCCGGCTGGGTGGGCGAGACCGCCACCCGTTCCAGCACCAACACCCCGCAGTTCGCCGACGTGTCGCCGCCCATGGGCGAGATCTACGCCAACCCGCAGGCCACCCAGGTCATGCTGGACGACGTGTTTTTCAATGCTGAGCAGTGGCTGTCCGAATCGGTCTCCCTGGAGTTCTCCCGGGCCGAGGGCGCGGCCTTCGTCAGCGGCACCGGCGTGGCCCAGCCGCGCGGCTTCACCAGCTACACCACGGCGGCCACCGCCGACGCCACGCGCGCCTTCGGCACGCTGGAGCACGTTGCCACCGGCACCTCCGGAGCCTTCAAGACGCTCACCAGCACGGTCAACCCGGTGGACGATCTGTACACCCTGGTGAGCAAGCTCAAGAAGGGCTACCGCGCCGGTTCCGGCTGGGTGATGAACAAGAACACGCTGTTCGCCATCATGGCCATGAAGGACTACCAGGGCCGCTACGTGTTCACGCCCACCCAGGCGCCGGACATGTCCGACATGATCCTCAACTACCCGATCACCGAGGCCGAGGACATGCCCGACTACACCACCGGCAGCGCGCTGGCCGTGGCCTTCGGCAACTTCAAGCGCGGTTACCTCATCGTCGACCGCGTCGGCACTCGCGTTATCCGCGACCCGTTCAGCAACAAGCCCTACATCGGCTTCTACACCACCAAGCGGCTGGGCGGCGGTGTCGTCAACTCCGAGGCCATCAAGTTCCTCAAGTTCGCCTGAGCGGCGCGCCTCGCACGCCATAGGCCGGGGTGCGGCAGAGCATCGCCGCGCCCGGCTACTTTCCAGAATCGCAGCAAGGCATCCAGGAGCATTTCATGAAAGACCTTCACAGCAAGATCAAGGCCACCAGCGTCATCTTCCCGGTGGCCATCGGTGCCAACGGCACCAAGACCGGCGTCATCATCGACCGCAAGGGCTATGGCGGCGTCGAGTTCATCTGCAGCTATGGCAACGTCACGACCACCGGCAGCGTCGCCACCCCCGTTGTGCTGGAGGGTGACGTCACCGGCACGATGACCTCGGTGGCCGACGCCGATCTGCTCGGCACCGAGGTGCTGGCATCGCTGACCGCCACCACCCCGCGCACCTCCGGCACCACCAAGAACGTGTCCAAGCGCGTCGGTTACAAGGGCGACAAGCGCTACGTGCGCGTCGACATGGTGGGCTCGGGCGTCACCTCCGCGGGCTGTGTCAGCGTGACGGCGGTGCTGCATTCACCTGAGATCGCGCCCACGTCGAACCCGTAGTTTTCCACTCCCTGCCATGGGAAATAGGTCGCGCGCTCATCCCGCGCGGCGCCGTGAGACTCGGCAACTTCCCCGCTTTTCGGATGAGGAAAAGACCATGAACAACGCATCGCCCGAGGCCGGCGCACTGGCCGGCAAGCACGTTTCCATCATCGGCCTCGGCCCCTCGATGCACGAGTACATCCGCGTCACCCGTTCCCTGGGCGGCCGGCACAAGTACTGCGACGAGACCTGGGTGATCAACGCCTTCGGCGACATCCTGGACCATGACCGCGTTTTCCACATGGACGACGTGCGCATCCAGCAGATCCGCGCCGATGCCGCTCCCGAGTCGAACATCGCCGCCATGCTGGATTGGCTGAAGACCCACCCCGGCCCGGTCATCACCAGCCGCGCCCACCCCGACTATCCCGGCCTTGTCGAGTTCCCGTTCGAGGACGTGGTGAACGTCTTTCCCAAGGGCTATTTCAACTCCACCGCCGCCTATGCGGTGGCCTACGCCGTGTACATGGGCGTGGCCAAGATTTCGCTGTGGGGCATGGACTTCACCTACCCCGACGCCTACGACGCCGAGAAGGGCCGAGCCTGCGTCGAATACTGGCTTGGCCAGGCCGTGGCGCGCGGCATCGACCTGGCCGTGCCCAAGACCACCAGCCTGCTCGACGCCTGCCACAACCAGGCGCAGCGGTTCTACGGCTACGACACCCTGGACCTGAAGCTGGAGAGGGCTTCGGCCGGGGCGCGCATCGTGGTCACCATGACCGAGCGCCCGTCTGAGCAATGGCCGACCGCCGCCGAGATCGAGGCCGCCTACGATCACTCCCAGCATCCGTCGCCGCTGATGCGGGCCGTCTCCGACAGTGACGTTGCCGAGCGCCCCGACCTTAAGGCCGTCGCCTAAGAAAACCCGCCATGCCGCTCGCCATCAAACTCACCAGCGCGCCGGCCACCGAGCCGGTGACCGTGGCCGAGCTGGCCGCGCACATGCGCCTGGACGCCGGCAGCTACGAGCCGGTGCCCACGGCGCCCACCGCGGCGCTGGGCACGGGGAGCGGCAACCTGTCCAACGGTGCCTACCGCTGGCTCGCCACCTTCGTCACGGCCTACGGCGAGACCACCGCCGGCGACGTGTCCGCCTCGGTCACCGTGGCCGACCACACCGTGAACGGCAAGGGCGCGCTCTCGGCCATCCCGGTGGGCGGCTCGGCGGTGACGGCGCGCAGGATCTACCGCACCGCGGCCAACGGCAGCACCTATCTGCTCGTGGCCACCATCGCCGACAACAGCACCACCACGTACACCGACAACGTGGCCGACGCGAGCCTGGGCGCCGCGGTGCCCAGCACCAACACCACGCTCGACCCGCTGCTGCTGGCCAAGATCACCGACGCGCGCGAGGAGGCCGAGAAGATCACCCGCCGCGCCCTGGTGACGCAGAGCTGGAAGATGGTCATGGACCGCTTCCCGTCGCCGGCAATGAACGTGAGCTCGGCCAACTGGTACGGGCCGCAGTGGGGCGTGGGGCCCGGGCCGCTGTCCGCCCTGGGGCCCGACGGCAAGACCGGCTACGAGATCCAGCTGCCGCTGCCGCCGCTCGTGACCGTGGACAGCATCACCTACATCGACTCCGACGGCACGCTGCAGACGCTCAGCTCCAGCCTGTACCTGGTGGACGACGTCAGCGAGCCGGCGCGCATCACCCCGGCCTATGGCCAGACCTGGCCGGCCACCCAGAACCGCGCCAACGCCGTGACCGTGAATTTCACCTGCGGCTACGGCGCCGCCTCGGCGGTGCCCCAGGGCGTCAAGAACTGGATCCTGATGCGCGCGGCCACCCTGTACGAGTTCCGCGAGGAAGTGGCCATCGTCGGCCGCCAGCGCATCGAGCCGCTACCGTTCGTCGACGGCCTGCTCGACCGCTACCGGGTGGTGTCGTTCTAGATGCGCGCCGGCTCCCTTCGCAAGCGCATCACCATCGAGTCGCCCACGGAGACGCAGAACAGCGTCGGCGAGACGACGCAGACCTGGAGCACCTTCGCCGTGCTGTGGGCGGACATGGAGCGCCTCACCGGCAGCGAGAAGATCGCCGCCGCCCAGGTCAACGCCGGCGCCGACACGCGCATCACCGCGCGCTGGACCGCCGGCGTCACCGAGAAAATGCGCATCCGCTACGGCAGCCGCATGTTCCAGATCGTGTCGGCGCTGAACGTCGACGAGCGCAACCAGGAGCTCGACATCCTGGCCGCGGAGGCGCTGTAAGTGGCCGCGCTCGAGGAAGCCATGGTCACCCAGGTCGCGGCCTCGGCCGGCCTGGTGGCGCTCATCGCCGCGCGCTTCTACCCGCAGATGGTGCCGCAGAAGCCCACCTATCCGGCGGTGACCTACCAGGTGGTGTCGGCGCCGCGCGAGTCGAACATGGGCGTGGACCCCGGCATCGTCAACGCCCGGGTGCAGTTCTCGGCCTGGGGCACCACCTGGAAAAGCGCGCGCGACGTGGCCGAGCAGCTGCGCCTGGCCTTCCAGCGCTGGCGCGGCACCGTCGCCGGCACCGAGATCATGGACACGCTGGAGTGGGACTGGCACGACGCCCCGCCCGAGCTGGTGAACGACCTGAAGGTATTCCAGCGTGTCTGCGAATGCCGCATCTCATACCGTGAATAGGAGAGCCAGCATGACCCCCATCGCCAATATCCGCGCCGCCTGGGTGCACCTGGGCCTGGTCGGCCAGGAGATCGAGCAGGGCATCGTCCACGACGCCGAGCGCCTCGCCGGCGACGTGCGCGACTTCCTGCACCTCGGCCGCAGCGAGGTCAACAGCCGCCGCTGCAGCGCCGAGGACGCGGCCCAGGCGCATGCCGTGTACACCGAGCAGTTCAAGCATTTCACGGCGCTCGCCGACGCGGCGATCGCCGCGGCCGCTGACGCAGGTGCCGCCGCCGCCACGGCCAAGGCGGAACAGGAAGCCGCCGAGGCAGCAGCGGCCAAGGCCAAGGAAGAGCAGGCCGCGGCCGAGGCCGCCGTCCAGACGTCTGGACAGGACAAGGCGGCCAACGACGCGCCCGCTGCCGGCGACTCGGCCCTGCCCCCGGCAGCGCCGGCGGCGGCCGACAGCGCTGCTCCCGCCGTTGGCTGAGGAGTTCCGCGTCGCGGGCCTGGCCGAGCTGTACCAGACCCTCGAACAGCTGCCGCTCAAGCTGGAGAAGAACATCCTGCGCGGCGCCATCCGCGCCGGCGCCAAGGTGGTGGCCGATGACGCGCGGCGCCGCGCCCCGGTGCTGACCGAGGCCGATCCGCGCCGCGTGCCCGGCGCGCTGGCCAAGTCCGTCCGCGTCATGTCCACCGGCGTCAAGGGCGGCGTGGTGAAGGGCGGCGTAGTGGTGGGGCAGGGCCGCA
>DATNCF010000457.1:0-7917 GCA_035571675.1 Burkholderiales bacterium
TCGGTGCCGGCGGCCTGGCTTTGGGTATGGGCCTGGCCTTGGGTCTGGGTTTGAGTCTGGCTCTGGGTCTGGTCCGGCTTCTTTTCGGCGGCACGCAATGGCAGTACGTAGCCCGCCGCCTGGTCCAGCCCGCGCTCCAGCACGGCCATGATGCGCGCGCGCTCGTCGGGATGGTTGAGCGGGGCGGTCAGGGGATCGAAGTTCACCGGCAGGTTGCGCTCGCCGGTCAGCACGGGTACAGGATCTTCATAGGCCGGGATGACGAAGCTCTCGTCAAAGCCCAGCCGCGCCGCCAGGGCGTGCATGAAGCGGCGCGCATCGCCGGTATTGGAACGGTGCGGCCCGGACTCGGCCGCGATCAGGGCCTTGTCCTTCCACACCGGCTTGCCGTCCGGCCGCCAGATAATGGGCAGGGCCCAGCGCGGCAGCGCTTCGCCCGGGTACCACTTGCCCTGGGTGTACATGAGCAGGCCGCCGGGCGCGAAGCGCTCGCGCAGCCGCCAGGCCAGTTCCTCGGCCAGCTTCCATTTCTCGGGCGAGGTGGCGGTGATGTTCCACTCCGGCCCGTCCATGTTGTCAACGGACACGAAAGTGGGCTCGCCACCGTGGGTGAGCCGCACGCCGCCCGCGGCGAGGTCGGCGTCCACCTGGCGGCCCAGCGCATCGATGCCCTGCCACTGCGCCTCGGTGTAAGGCTTGGTGACGCGCGGGTCCTCGTGGATGCGCGTCACCGTCATTTCGAACTTCAGCTCTGATTCGCACGGATCGGTGAAACCGCTCACCGGCGCCGCGCTGGAGGGAATGGCCGTGGCCGCCAGCGGGATGTGGCCTTCGCCGGCGAACAGGCCCGAGGTGGGATCGAGCCCCACCCAGCCCGCACCGGGCAGGTACACCTCGGCCCAGGCGTGCAGGTCGGTGAAATCGGCCGCGGGGCCGGCCGGGCCGTCGAGCGGTTTCACGTCCGCGGTGAGCTGGATGAGGTACCCCGACACGAAGCGCGCCGCCAGGCCCAGGTGGCGCAGCACCTGCACCAGCAGCCAGCCCGAGTCGCGGCACGAACCCTGGCCGACTTCCAGCGTCTTGTCCGGCGTCTGGATGCCCGGCTCCATGCGCACCAGGTAGCGGATTTCTTTTTGAAGGCGCTGGTTCACCGCCACCAGGAAGTCCACGATCTGCATGCCGGGCTTGAAGCCGTTCGCCTTGAAATCGGCCAGCCATTTGGCGAAAAGAGGACCGGGCTGCTCCTGTTCGAGATAAGGGGCAAGCTCGGTGGCGAGCTTGTCGGGGTAGGCGAAGGGGAAGTGCTCGGCCCAGCTTTCCACGAAGAAATCGAAGGGGTTGATCACCGTCATTTCGGCGACGAGGTCGACGACGATTTCCAGCTCTTTGGATTTCTCGGGGAAGACCAGGCGGGCGATGTAGTTGCCGTAGGCGTCCTGCTGCCAGTTGACGAAGTGCTTTTCGGGCTTTACGGATAGGGAATAGCTATGGATGGGGGTGCGTGAATGGGGGGCGGGACGAAGCCGCACCTCGTGCGGCGACAGCCCGACCAACCTATCAAAGGTGTAGCGGGTGAGATGATGAAGCGCGACCCGAATGCTCATGAGAGGTTTTCTGGATAGAAGTTTTTCACGAGGCCCGCCGCTCCGCGGCGGGAGAGGAGGAGGTGCCGCGTTTCAGCATCTGCGCGCGGTTGGAGTGGAACTACAGGGCGCGAGATTTTGACCTTCTACCGCCGCGGAGCGGCGGGCCTCGTCCTCATCCGGTGTCGGTGAGCAGCGGGCCTCATGCTCGTCTAGTGTCGGTGAGCAGCGGGCCTTGATTCCGAAAACCTTACCTAAGGAAACCTTGATTAAGTATTGCTTCCGAATATCTGCCCTTGCTGCTGCAAAAGAGGCAATTCCGGCTGATCCCAGGTCGGGTCCGGCAACTGCGAAAACAACTGCCTCAGCCCCTCGCCCCACTGCGAGTGGATCATGTTGAAATACGGGTCGGATTCCAGGATGCGCCGCTTCATGCCCAGCTTGAGCGCGCCCGCCTCGCACCAGGCCATGTCGATGGGCAATCCCACCGAGACGTTGGAGCGCATGGTGGAGTCGAACGACACCAGCGTGCATTTGGCGGCTTCCATCAGGGACGATGAGGGTTTGATGACCCGGTCGATAATGGGCTTGCCGTACTTGGTCTCTCCGATCTGGAAGAACGGCGTTTCCGGCGTGGCCTCGATGAAATTGCCTTCGGCGTAGACCAGGAACAGGCGCATGTGCTCGCCGGCAACCTGCCCGCCGATGATGAACGAGGCGCTGGCGTCGATGTTGTTCTGCTGGAGGTAGGGGCCGTCGCGCTTGAGGATCTCGCGCAGCGATTCCCCCAGCAGGTTGGCCACGTCGAACATGGACTGCGCCGCCCACATGTTCTGCCCGCCGCTGTCCTGCCGGCCGCTCAGTTCCAGCAGGTTGATGGCGTTCTGGGTGACCGACAGGTTTCCCGAGGTGAGAATGACGATGACCCGGTCGCCGGGCCGCTCGAATACCCGCATCTTGGAAAAACTCGACACCTGGTCGATGCCGGCGTTGGTCCGGGAGTCGGACGCAAACACCATCCCCGCGTCCAACCGTATGCCGACACAATAAGTCATCGCTGAAAGCTGCCCTCGGTGCGAAAGCTGCCCTTGTTGGGCGCGTTGTCATTCTATGATCCCGGTAGTTTAGCAGGCCGTGGGGCGGAGCGGACGGCGGGACGGGCGCGGCATCAGGAATAGTCGGGCGTCAGGTAGTGGCTGTTGATCTCGGCGTTGAGGGCCTCGATCTTGGCCAGGAAGCCAAGCAGGTATTCGTGCAGTCCGATCTTGAAAATCTGCTCCACGCGGCCGTAGTGGAGCTGCGCGTGGATCTCGCCCGCCAGGCGCTCGGGCTCGCGGCGGTCCGAGTCGGACAGCATCTGCAGTATCTCGTACAGCTCGTTCATGCTGGCGTGCAGACTGCGCGACACGTCGTCGCGCAGGATGAACAGCTCGGCAATGCACGAAGACGTGATCACGTCGCGGTAGATCTTGCGGTACGACTCGAAAGCCCCCACCGAGCGCAAGAGCGACCCCCACTGGTAGTAGTCCACCGCGCCCCCCACGTCGGTGAGCGAGGGCAGCAGGGTGTGGTATTTCACGTCCAGGATGCGCGCGGTGTTGTCGGCGCGTTCGATGAAGGTGCCCATGCGGATGAAGCTGTAGGCCTCGTCGCGCAGCATGGTGCCGAAGGTGACGCCGCGGAACAGGTGCGAGCGGTTCTTCACCCAGTCGAAGAAGTTGCTCACGCCGCGCGAGTTGATGCCCGCGAAGTCCATGGCGCGCATTTCCAGCCAGGTCTGGTTCAGGCTTTCCCACATCTCGGAGGTGAGCGCGCCGCGCTGGCCGCGCGCGTTCTCGCGCGCCGACTGCAGCGAAGTGTAGATGGAGAAGGGGTTGGTGGCGTCCAGCACCATGAAGCGCAGCACTTTCTCGGGCGAGATCTCGCTGTTCCTCTTGTAGTACTCGGTGGCGAGGCCGGTGATGACCAGCGGCACGGCCCAGGGCTCGGCCCACTTCTCGCCGGGTTCCATGACGCGGTAGGGCAGCAGCGACATGCGGTAGGTGACGTCGAGCATGCGGGCGGTGTTTTCAGCCCGCTCCACTTGCCGTGACATCCACAACAAATCATTTGCGGTGTGGGAGAGCATCAGGCTTCCAGCACCCAGGTGTCCTTGGTCCCGCCGCCCTGAGAAGAGTTGACCACCAACGAGCCTTCCTTGAGCGCAACCCTCGTGAGTCCGCCGGGAACAATGCGTATCTGCTTGCCGGATAGCACGAACGGCCGCAAATCAACGTGACGAGGTGCAATCCCGGCTTCAACGAAAGTCGGGCAGGTCGATAAAGCCAGAGTGGGCTGAGCGATATACTTCTCCGGCTTGGCGATGATGCGCTCGCGGAACTCCGCCCGCTGCGTCATGGTCGAGGCCGGTCCCACCAGCATGCCGTAGCCTCCCGACCCGTGCACCTCCTTCACCACCAGCTGGTGCAGGTGCTCGAGCACGTACTGCAGGTCTTCCTTGCGCGAAAGCTGCCAGGTGGGCACGTTCTTGAGTATGGGCTCCTCGTCCAGGTAGAAGCGCACCATCTCCGGCACGTGGATGTACATGGACTTGTCGTCGGCCACGCCCGTGCCCACGGCGTTGGCCAGGGTGATGCGGCCGGCCTTGTAGGCGCGCATGAGGCCGGGGACGCCGAGGATGGAATCGGGCCGAAACGCCTCGGGGTCGAGGAAGTCGTCGTCGATGCGCCGGTAGATCACGTCCACGCGCTTGGGCCCGCGCGTGGTGCGCATATACACCGTGTCGTCGCGCACGAACAGGTCCTGCCCTTCGACCAGCTCGATGCCCATCTGCTGGGCGAGGAAAGTGTGCTCGAAATAGGCCGAGTTGTAGCTACCCGGGGTGAGCAGCGCCACGGTCGGGTCGTCCACGCCGATCGGCGCCACGCCGCGCAGCGTCTCCAGCAGCACGTCGGGATAGTGCTCCACCGGCGCCACGGACTGGCGGGCGAACAGCTCCGGGAACAGCCGCATCATCATCTTGCGGTTTTCCAGCATGTAGGACACGCCCGAGGGCACGCGCAGGTTGTCCTCGAGCACGTAGAACTCGCCCGGGCCCGTGCACACGATGTCCACGCCGCTGATGTGCGCGTAAGTGCCGCCGGGAACGGAAACGCCTTGCATTTCCTTGCGGTACTGGGCGTTGGCCAGCACTTTCTCGCGCGGAATCACGCCGGCGGTGAGGATGCGCTGCTCCCCGTACACGTCGGCCAGGAACAGGTTCAGCGCCCGCACCCGCTGCGCCAGGCCCTTTTCGAGGATCTGCCAGTGGTCGGCAGGGATGATGCGCGGAATGATGTCGAAGGGGATGAGCCGCTCAGCCCCGGCTTCCTCGCCGTACACCGCGAAGGTGATGCCCAGGCGGTGGAACATGGTCTCGGCCTCGTTGCGTTTCTGCACGAGGTGCTCGGGCGGCATGGAATCCAGCCAGGCCGCATAGCTCTGGTAATGCACGAACACGGACGAGTCCGGCGCGCGCATTTCGTCGTGTGCTGGCGTGGCCATGTGAGGGGCTTGCAATGGTTTCTTGGAATAGTCCATGGCTAAGCAATGGCTGTGCCGGGTTGCACGCTCCTCGATGGCCCGGAATTGCCCGGAACTGCTGTGCCTGCGCACCTGCAAGGTGCATGGGGCCGCAAGTCGGTGCAATTTCAAGCTATGGGCTTGGTTATACTCCCTTTTGCTATAACCGCGTGCCCTTTCACGGCGCCTGTCCCGGGAGCGAATTCATGGCCGACCCCTTCCAGAAGCACTCTGTCTGCTGCCTGACGCCCAGCGGCCTGCACCGCATGGCGTACCTGGAATGGGGCGATCCCGCCAACCCGCGGGTGCTGGTGTGCGTGCACGGCCTGTCACGCAACGCCCGTGACTTCGACACCCTGGCCGGCGCGCTCGCCGCCGACTATCGGGTGATCTGCCCCGACGTGGCGGGGCGCGGCGACTCGGAATGGCTGAAGAACCCCATGGAATATACCGTGCCGGTGTACGTGAGCGACATGGTGACGCTGATCGCCCGCCTCAACGTGGAGAGCGTCGACTGGGTGGGCACGTCCATGGGCGGACTGATCGGCATGGGCCTGGCCGCGCTGCCGGGCTCGCCCATCCGCAAGCTGGTGCTGAACGACGTGGGGCCGGTGATCGTGGGTGCCGGGTTGCAGCGCATCGGTACCTACCTGGGGAAGCCGCCGCTTTTACCCAGTTTTGAGGCTGCCGTGCAGCTCATCAAGGCCACCAGCGCCACCTTCGGGCCGCACACTGACGAGCAGTGGCGCACGCTGACCGAGCATGTGGTGCGGAAGCAGGCGGATGGAACCTACCGCCTGCATTACGATCCGGCTATCGCGCAGTCTTTTTCGGCTGATACCTCCGGCAAGGACGTGGAGCTGTGGCCGTATTACGATGGAATCCGGTGTTCTACTCTGGTGTTGCGGGGGGCGGAGTCGGATTTGCTGCGCAAGGACACGGCTTTGGCCATGACGCAGCGGGGGCCCAAGGCTCGGCTGGTGGAGTTTGCCGGGGTTGGGCATGCGCCTACGCTGATGCAGGGGGATCAGGTTGCTGCTGTTCGGGAGTTTTTGCTCTCTGCTTAGTTTTGGGGTGTTTGCTTCGTAGCGGTCGCTGGGTTTCGCCCTGCAGGGCGAAACCCAACGGTTAATTGACCAAAAACACTCGCCAAGAATGCCAGGTCAAAACACCCCAAACGCGATGCCCGCGGCAAGAGTAGCCCCCATCTCCCGAGCTTTCTCCAACTTCTCCGGCGTGTTCACCTTCACGGCCACAACCGGCTCAAAGACCTTCTTCATCTTCAACCCGGTGCAAATCCGATCTATATTGAACACCGCCCCCGTCCCATCATTCCCGGCGCAAACAAACACCGCGTACGGCTTGGCATCCACCTTGCCCTCGCACAAGTAAAACGTGCGATCGAAGAAATCCTTCAAGGCCCCCGACATATAGCCGAAATTCTCCGGCGTTCCGAATATCACGCCATCGGCGGCAATCAGGTCTTCCGCGCTGGTGTCGAAGGCGCGCTTGAGCGTGGTTTGCGTCTCCTCCACCGTGTCCGCGCCGGCCATGACCGCCTGGGCTATTTCCTCCGTCCTCACCCCCTGGGTGTGGTAGATGACCAGCAGTTTTTTCATGATGGGGATGACGGAGGCTCGGGCAATACTCCCGCCGGGTCCTGCAGGTAGTACTCCGCCAATTGTCCGTACAGGTCGCGCCAGTCGCGCGCCAGCACGGCCGAGTGGGTGAAGAACATCTCGCTCATGACGGCGAAGAACTCGGCCGGGTGCTCGGCCGCGTAGGGGTCGACCAGGGTTTCGCGCCCGCTGTCCACCTCGTCGCAGAAATCGTCGTAGGCGGCGGTGAACACCTCGTGCCAGCGTTCCTCGTCCATGCCTCGCCGCGGCAAGGGCATGTCGTCATCGGTCAGATACTCTTGTCCACTCAGCATGTCCAGCTTGTGGGCGAACTCGTGAATGACCACGTTGTAGCCGGCGTCGGTCATTTCCGCGTCCTGCCACGAGAGGATCACCGGGCCGCCCGGCCAGGCTTCGCCCGAGATCTGCTCGCGTACGTGGTGCAGCACGCCGTTTTCGTCCATTTCCTCGCGCAGCACCACGAACTCGCCGGGATACACGATGATGCCCACCCAGCCGGCGTAGGCGTCCAGCCCCAGGTTGAGAATGGGAATGCAGGCCTGCAGGGCGATGGACAGGCGGATGTCGTTGGTGAGTTCCAGCCCGCCCGCGCCGTCCATGGTCTTTTCATCCAGGAACTGGATGGCCAATTCGCGCAGCCGCGTCATGTCCGCATCGCCGAGGCCGCGCAGAAAAGGGAGTCCGGCGACGACGCGGCGCCACAGTTCCGGGTCGATTTGGGTGCGTTCCAGCGCCCGGCGGCGGCGCCAGCGAGTCAGGATTCCAGCCATGATTTCATTGCGTGAATGCGCATAAGCATATGCATTTACAGCAGGGCCGCGTAGGGTGATCGCCCATTATAATGAGGGCCCAGCGGGTCATTTCTTCCTGATTTTTCAAATGGCGATTGCCGATCAGCCCGTTCAGCTTCGGGCAGCCGAAACGGCCGCGTTGCCGCCGGCCCTGTTCGAGGGGTTGGGCGATGACGAGTCCCGGGCGCTGCGCGCCGCGGGGCAGTTCGCGCGCACGGTCTACGCGGACAAACGGCTGGGCACGGGCGAGCCGGCGTGGGACCACGCCCTGGGCATTGCCGCCAACGTGGCCGCGCTGCGGCTGGACGTGGACGCGCGCGTGGCCGGCCTGTTGTTCGCCGT
>DATNCF010000458.1:0-3754 GCA_035571675.1 Burkholderiales bacterium
AAAACCTGGAGTTTCCCGAAGGTCCTATCGTCATGCCCGACGGCGCGGTGGCCGTGGTGGAAATGCGGGCCGGCCGCATCACCCGCATCGACGCGAAGAGCGGCAAGGCATCGACGCTGTGCGGCATCGGTGGGGGGCCGAACGGCATGGCCTACGGCCCGGGCGGCAAGATTTTCGTCTGCAACAACGGCGGGGTGAAGTGGCTGCAGCGCGACGGCCACTGGCTGCCGCTGGGCAACGAGCCGCCCGAATACACGGGCGGGCGCATCGAGGTGGTCGATCCCAACACGGGCAAGTTCGAGCGCCTGTACGACCAGTGCGACGGGCGCAAGCTCGGCGCGCCCAACGACATCGTCGTTGACGCCGAGGGCAATTTCTGGTTCACCGACCCGGGCGCCTTCCGGCGCTTCGACCGCGATCAGGGCGCGGTGTACTGGGCGCGCGGCGACGGCTCGGAGATCCGGCGCGTCATCGCGCCGCTCGACCGGCCGAACGGCATCGGCCTGTCGCCCGACGGCAAGCGCGTGTACGTCTCCGACACGCCTTCCGGCCGGCTGTGGGCCTGGGACATCACCGGCCCGGGCAAGGTTCACCGCTACGGCGAGCCGGGCATCGCGGGCGGCTGGCTGGTGGGCGCCACCGGCGACATCAGCCGCTTCGACAGCCTGAAGGTGGCGTCATCGGGCAAGATCATCGTGGCCACGCTGGGCAAGGGCGGACTGACGGAGTTCTGGCCCGACGGCGGCACGCAGCGACACCATCCCGTTCCGGATCTGCACACAACCAATCTGGCGTTTGGCGGACCGGACTTGCGCACGACTTACATCACCTGCAGCAGCCGCGGCCTGTTGATGGAGACGCGCTGGAACGAGCCGGGGTTGAAGCTGAACTTCAACTGATCAGCCTTCAGCCAGCGCAACGTCCCAGTCCACCGTCGTACGGAATTTGCGCAGCGCCTGATGCGGGCGTCGGAGACGCGCAGGCCGGTGTTTACGGTTTTCCGCCCGATGCTATTTGGAGACGTTCAGGAACGGAATCGGCGCCCCGGCATAGATGGAAGTGGGCAACGCTCCATTCCATTTCTCGGCCTTCACCTTCTCCACCTCGATGCGCCGCAATTCCAGCACATCCTTGTTCTGCGACAGGGCGGCGTTCTGCAGCCGCAGCGCCTCGGCCTGGGCCTTGGCGATGGTGAGGTTGGCGTAGGCCTCGCCGTCGGCCTGGGCCTTGCGGGCGCCGGCCTCGGCTTCGGCCACCGCGACCTTCTGCTTCTGCTCGGCCTCAACGGTCTTGAGCTTGTTCTCCGCGGCCAGGCGCAGTTGTTCCTGCGTGACCTTGTCGTTGATGGCGTGCATGTAGGAGTCGGAGAAGGCGAAATTGCGCATGTCGATGTTGATCACCTGCGCGCCGTAGATGGCCAGCTTGTCGCGCAGCGCGATGTTGATGTCGCTCGACACCTTGGCGCGCTGGGCGATCAGGTCGGGCGCCGTGTATTTGGCCGTGACGGCCTTGAAGATTTCCTGCGTGGCGGTCTGCACGTACGAGGAGAGGTTGCCATCATGGGAGTATTTCTCGAACACCTCGGCCACGCGGTCGGTGGCAATGCTGTAGCGCACCGTCATGCTGACTTTCACCGGCTGGGTGTCGCTGGTGCTGCCTTCGGCGTTCTCGATGTTGGCGGTCTCGGCGCGGATGCTGAAGTTGGACAGCTTTTGCCAGGGTGGCAGGATGGCCAGGCCTTCGCCTTCGATGCCCACGATCTTGCCGAACTGGGTGATCACGCCGCGGCTGCCCGTGGGGACGGAATAAAAGGGCCACAGAAAGTACAGCGCCAGCAGGACGACGACGCCGATGATGATGGGGCGGAAGGGCAACTGCCGCTCGCCCGGATCGAAAATTCTCATACTGGCTCCCTATAGTGCTGCCGCCTTGCGAACGGCGGTCTGCAGCAACTCTAGCATGCGGTCTATTTCATCTTCCATCACGGTTAGCGATGGCATGAAGCGCAGCAGATGAGGGCGCGGCGAATTGATCAGCAGTCCGTCTTCGCGGGCGATGTCCACCAGTTTCGATCCGATGTCGCTTTTCAGGTCGAGCGCCCACAGCAGGCCGCGCCCGCGCACCTCGCCCAGGCCGAGTTTCGCCGACAGGGCCTTGAGCCCCTCGGCCAGGCGTTTACCCCTGGCCTCGACGTTCGCCAGGAAGCCGGGCGCGAGCACGGCATTCATGACTGCACAGCCTGCGGCTGTCATAAGCGGATTGCCGTTGAACGTACCGCCCTGATCGCCGGGCTCGAAGCAGCTTGCGGCTTCGGTGGCGACCAGCGCGGCCAGCGGCACGCCGCCGCCCAGGCCCTTGCCCAGGGTCATGACGTCGGGTTCGATGCCGGCGTGCTCGAAGCCCCACAGTTTTCCGGTGCGGCCCACGCCGGTCTGGATTTCATCCACCATGAGCAGCAGGCCGCGCTCGCGTGTAAGGCGGCGCAGCGCGCGCAGGAATTCGTCGCTGGCGGGAATGACGCCGGCCTCGCCCTGAATGGGTTCGAGCATGATGGCCGCGGTCTGCGGTGTGATCAGCCGCTCGACCGAGGCAAGGTCGTTGAGTTCTGCCTTGGGAAAGCCCGGCACCTTGGGTTCGAACAGGGGACGGAACGCCGCCTTGCCCGAGGCCGACATGGTGGCGAGCGTGCGGCCGTGAAAGGAGTCGGCGAAGGTGATGACCTCGTGGGCGCCGCCGAGCCGCAGCGCGCCCCACTTGCGCGCCAGCTTGATGGCGCCCTCGTTGGCCTCGGCGCCGCTGTTGGCGAAGAACACGCGCTGGAAGGGACTGTTCGCGACGATGCGCCGCGCCAGTTCCATGGAGGGCTGGTTGTAGAAAGCCGGGCTGGGCGACACCAGCAGGCGCGCCTGTGCGGCCAGCGCCTGGGCCAGCACCGCCGGGCTGTGGCCCAGGCTGTTCACGGCCCAGCCCTGCACGAAGTCGAGATAGCGTTTGCCCGAATGGTCCCACAGCCACGAGCCCTCCCCGCGCACGAACACCAGCGGGGGGCGGGGCGTGATGTTCATCAGAGCCTGCGTGGGGAATTGCTCGAACTGCATGAGGGGAAGGAACCGGTCGGTCTTGGGATCAGCAACCCATGAGCCTCGGCCCATGGGTTTGGGAAGGATGCTGCGCGCCTACTTCTTTGCTTCCTTGGCGTCCGTGACGGGTACGCGTGTCAGCACGAAGTAAACCGAATCACGGTAGGTGGCGACAAGGTCTTCGAGTGGAGAAGTTTTGGGTTTGGCCGGCGCCACGGCCGTGGGCAGGCGCGGCAGATCTTCCAGCAGGGCGTCGATGTAGCGCGCCTTCAGGGCAAAATTGGTGTTCTCGGTCACGTCGCCCGTAGCCTTGAGCATGAAGTCGGCCGGCAGTTTCTCGATCACGAGACCCACGACTTCACCGCTCATGTTGATCAAAGGGCCACCGCTGTTGCCGCTCTGAACCGGCACAGAAATAAGCAGCTTGGTCGGATCGAGCGGAAGGTTTCCCGATACTTCGCCCGATGTGATTTTCGGCGACACGCCCAGCACGTCCGAATGAGGATAGCCGATGGTGAACACGTGTGAGCCCAAGGCAGCGGCGCCCTTGTTGAGGGAGAGGGGGCGTGGCTTGCGGTCCTTGAGATCCACCGTCAGGATGGCCACATCGTTTTTCGCATCGGCGGCCGCGACGCGCGCACGCAGGGGCATTTTGTCCGAGCCATAGAGCACGA
>DATNCF010000459.1:0-14202 GCA_035571675.1 Burkholderiales bacterium
GGCTATCTCATCATCGACCAGACCGAGGCCATGAACACGGTGGACGTCAACACCGGCGGCTTTGTCGGCGTGCGCAACTTCGACGACACCATTTTCAAGACCAACCTGGAAGCGGCCCTGGTCATCGCGCGCCAGCTGCGCCTGCGCAACCTCGGCGGCATCATCATCATCGACTTCATCGACATGGACAGCGAGGAGCACCGCCATGCCGTGCTGGCCGAGCTGAACAAGGCGCTGGCGCGCGACCGCACCCGCATGACGGTGAACGGCTTCACCCAGCTCGGCCTGGTGGAGATGACGCGCAAGCGCACCCGCGAATCGCTCGAGCACGTTCTGTGCGAGCCCTGCGGCACCTGCGGCGGGCGCGGCGTGCTCAAGACCGCGCGCACGGTGTGCTACGAAATCCTGCGCGAAATCCTGCGCGAGGCGCGCCTGTTCAACGCGCGTGAATACCGCATCCTGGCCTCGCAGCCCGTGATCGACCTGTTCCTCGAGGAAGAGTCGCAGTCGCTCGCCATGCTGGGCGACTTCATCGGCAAGCCGGTGTCCATGCAGGTGGAGTCGAGCTACAGCCAGGAACGGTTCGACATCATTCTAATGTAATGGCCTCGAAAAACAGTTCGCGGTCGGACCGCGAAAACGCCTTGCTTGCCGCCGCCAGGCAAGAAGCCGCCGGTAAAAGGACGCCCGCGAACGTTACAGGGCCACGTGCCCGGGCTCGACCCGGCGAGGCGGGGCCGGCGCGGCTTGCACAGGCGGCCACGGCACGCGAACCCGCCGCGCAAAGCGCGGCGCCGCGTGAAGCAACGGTTCCGGATACTCCACCGGTCAAGCTCAGCGCAGAGCAAAAACTCGCAACGCTCATGGCGGCGGCCCTGGACGAAAAAACGCAACGCGCCCAATCCCGCCGCCGCTGGAAAATCGCCGTAGGCGCTGCGCTGGTGCTGGCCCTGCTATGGGCTTTGATTCAGTTCGCCCGCCTCAAACACTAGGCATCAAATTCGTGGCGCGGCCTTGGGCAGCAGCAGCCAGGCCAGCAAGGTGGATAGCACGCTGTAGACCAGCGCCCCCAGGAAGGCCGAGCCGAAGCCGCCCACGGCGAAGCCTTCGACAAACGACGCCACGAACCAGAACAGCAGCGCGTTGATCACCAGGGTGAACAGGCCCAGCGTGAGGATGGTGAGCGGCAGCGTGAGCAGGATGAACAACGGCCGGATGAGCGTGTTCACCAGGGCCAGCAGCCCAGCCGCCACCAGCGCGGTCCACAGCCCCGCCACCGTGACCGAAGGCACGAGGTAGGGAATGGCGGCGAGCGCCAGCGCGTTGATCACCCATAGAAGTAGCAGTCTCATGACGCGGGTATGCCGTTCAGGCTGAGCCTCTCGCCGAACAATCAAGTGATTTCTAGGAACCAGCAGTATACTATTGATTGTCAATATTTATTGGTCTATGATGCTGTCATAATGGTAGCATGGACAATCATGGAAAAGTGAGTTGGGGGCGGATGAAGTTCGTAGGTCTACTCGCGCTGTTGCCCATGCTCGCCGTGGTTTTCCCGGCCCACGCCGACGATCGTCCCATCATTGCCTCGCGATCCGTGCCCAAGCCTGTGGATGCCGGACGCGCCACGGCGCCCGCTCCAGGCGCCTCCGACGCGCAGATCGCGAGCGGCTTGCTGCTGTTCGCAGGCGCGCCGCGCAGCCGTGATCCGCTGCCCAGGCGCGCCGACTTCAGCCTGATCAACGGCCCGCCCGTGCCGGTGTTCAGGGGCGATCACTAAGCACGGAAAGCAAGCCAAGCCCGGGATGCCGGGCTTTGTTCGTTTCGGCCTCCAGGGGTCAGCGTCGGACACTTGCGCAAGGTCGATGACTTTCACGTCGTCGGCAGAAATACCTGAAAAACATGGCCAATGGCGCTGCTGTCGCCTCGGCGCGACAGCGCAAAAGAACGTCAGCCTGCTTTACAGAAATGCCAAACCCGTCGTCCATGCTCGTTCACCACGGCATTGACGAGCGCGCATGTACATCAGAAATACGTTCATCGGCGGTTCGGGCGCGGCCCTTGCCCCTGCTCCCCCCGCCAAGCACCCTCGGCGCGGGGAGGCAAGGTCTCCGTTTTCCACGCTGCGTCTCACGGGGAGCGGTGAGTTCGGCCAGCTCGAGGGCGCATGGAACGACCTGCAGGGCCGCACCGCGCACACGCTGTTCCAGACGTACGCCTGGAACGCCGCATGGTGGCGCTGCTTCGGGGCGGACTTCGAGCTGTGCATCGTGCTGGTCTACGCCGACGCGAGGCTGCTCGCCCTGGCCCCGCTGATGACGCGGCGCGCGCGCTCCGGGCGGGGCTGCGTGCAGTTCATCGGCAGCAGCAACTTCGCCGCCGATTTTTGCGACTTCCTCGTCGACCCCGGCGCGCCGCATGCGCTGGACGTGCTGCTCGATTGCCTGTGGGCGGAAACGGCGGGCCTGGCGCGCATCGACCTGTCCCACATTCGCGACACCTCGCCGAACCTTGCCAGGATGCGGTGGTTCTTCAACGATCGCCGCATCCGCTTCGACCAGAACCTGGTGCTGCGGGCGCCGCTGCGCGTGCTCGGCGATGACGTACAGGACGCCAGGGCGGCCAACAAAAAGAGCCTGCGCAAAAACCGCAACTATTTCCAGAAGGCCGGGGCGCTGCGTTACCAGCGCTTCGGCCAGGCCAGGGAAGCGGAGGCGCAACTGGAAGGGTTCTTCCTCCAGCACCGGCGGCGCTGGGCCGGGACACGCACACCCAGCCGTTTCGCCGAACCGGCGTACCGCCGCTTCTACAGGGAGTTGCTGCGCGCGGGCCTGCCCCAGGGCTGGTTGCGGTTCGAGGCCGTGTCCCTGGACGGCCAGCCCATCGCCTATCACTTCGGCTTCGAATACCAGGGCTGTCTGCTGATCTACAAAACCACTTTCGACGTCGCTCACGCCGACCATTCCCCGGGGGAAGTCCTGCTCAAGTTCATGCTCGAGGACGCCATGCAACGCCGGCTGCGCGAGTTCGATTTCACCGTCGGAGAGGAGCCTTACAAATTCCGCTTCAGCAACGCCCTCCGCTCGGTGCACCGCCTGATAGCCTTCAAGTCGCGGCGCGACTATTGGACCCACCGCGGCGTGCGGCTGGCCAAGGCGGCGGCCCGGTCCCTGGTGGGACGCCGCGGCGCCGGCCTGCCCGCGCGCATCGCCCTGCGGCCATGAACGCCCGGCTCGCGCCCCCGGCGCATGTCTCCATGGCGATTTCCCCGCTGGAGTACGCGCGCTTCCTGAGAGCCATCGGACGCGACCGCCGGCTGCCGCTCTCCTGGCAGGAATGGAGCGTGCAGGCGCGCCATGCCGACGGCTTCATCGTGTCCATGGGGGGGCGGGTGGAGAGCGTGCCGGTCGAATACGAGGGCTTCATGCGCTATTGCGCGGACCGCGGCGAGCGCCCGTCCTATCCGGCCCTGCGGGCCTACGCGCTCAGCCTGAGCGCGCAAGGCCAAGGCGATCAGCAGGGGTCCCCTGCGGAGCAGGTGCCCGGATCCTCCGCGCCAGGGCGGCCTGCGTCACCGGGAGCGTGAAGGCCAAGGGCGGCACCACGCCGGTGCGCAGTGTCGCCCTTGGACAACGGCCGCGTGTCCAGTGAACGCGGCAGGCTTCTTGCTCCAGTTTGTCCTACGGCCGCTATAGCGCACGTCTTACGACCGGCCCGCGGCGGCCCGTCTATCGTCGAAAGGACGCCACGCCCGAAGGGGGCTCCATGTCGCCGCACCGCATGCCGACACACGTGTCCATGAAACTGCGGGAACACGAATACGGCCTGTTTCGCCGCCTGCTGCCGCGCACCAGCCGGTTGCCGCCGGAATGGGCGCTGTGGGAGAACGCGCGCCGCCACGCCGATCTGTTTTACGTATCCATGGGAGGCCGGGTGGAAGAGGTGGAAGTTCGCTTCGCCCAGTTCGCGGCCCACTGCGCCGACACTCGCGCGCTCCCCACCCTGGAAACCCTGCGCGAGTTTGCCCATTCCCAGTCCGCATCCTGCGGCCCGCCGGCGGCCGAGGGCCTGGAGACGGTTAACCGTACCCGTACGCAAACCTGAGGAGACCTCCCGTGAAAACCATGACCTGCAGGGAACTCGGCGGCACCTGCGACCAGAACCTGTCCGCCGAAACGTGGGAAGACATGGTGAAAGCCATGACGCGGCACGTGATGGAAAAGCACCCGGACGTGGCCAGGCAGATGGAAAAAATGCACAACGAAGACCCCAAGAAGTGGGGCCGTGAAATGAAGCCCAAGTGGGAAAAAGCCCCCGCGGCTTGAGGAGGGGTCAATGAAAACCCTGAACATACCGCTGCACGAACTGGCCACCATCGCGGTGACGCGCGCCATGGCCGGCGCCGGCCTCGCCCTGGTGGTGACCGAACAACTGCCCAAGGAACAACGCAAGGCGGTGGGATGGACGCTGCTGGCCATCGGCGGGCTGTCGACCATTCCTCTGGCTGTGAGCGTGTTCAAACGGCTGAGGCCCTAAGCGCGACCCGCCCGGAAGTCGCGCTGTAGTGTTACGTCTACGGGGCGTCATCGAATCTCTACACGGGCGGCTAGAAGGAATAGGTAAGCCCAGACCGGCTTGGGCTGTCTACCATGCGCTGCCCGCGCGCTGCTCCCGCATGTCTCGGGGATTGCGTTGAACTGCTTCGCGCTTCCCACTCGGTCAATGAGAGCGCATAATGCGCCCGCAGTAAGCATTCACTAAAACAGGTCGAAAGGGCATGCCCGAATTTTTGGACACGCATTTTTATTCAAGACAGAAACACGGCAGCCTGACGAGGCGTCTTCTTGCCAAGGGGCCCCTCACCCCATCTGGAATCCTGGTCGATCATAAACGCCGGCCGCTAAGCACACGCGCGCAGCACGGCAAGGGCGCCTACTGATGCAGATGGACGCCGCGATGCCCATCGCGTTGGACGCCGACGCGGTATCGAAGGTGCTGATCGTGGATGACGAATCCACCATCCGCACCATCCTCAAGGAAGTCGTGTGCGAGCTCGATCCCAACGCCCTGGTCAAGGCGTTCGGCGACCCGCTCAAGGCCAGGGACTGGGCACGCGAGCACCTCGCGGATCTCATCCTGGTGGACTTCCACATGCCCGAGATGGATGGCATCAGTTTCGTGAACGCCGTGCGCAGCGACCCAGGCTACGAGCATGTGCCCATCATCATGGTGACGGCGGACGTGGACGGCAGCTTGCGGCTGGGCGCGCTGGAGGCCGGCGTCACCGATGTGCTCAACAAGCCGCTGAACGTGCGCGAGTGCGCGGCGCGCTGCCGGAACCTGCTGAAACTGCGGCGCCAGCAGCTGAAGCTCGAGGAGCGGGCCGACGTCCTGGCGGAGCGGGTGAAGCGCTCCACCCGGGACATTCACGAGCGCGAGGAGGAGACGCTGATCCGCCTGGCGAAGGCGGGTGAGTTTCGCGACGAGGAGACCGGCAACCACGTGCTGCGCATGGCCCGCTATTCGGCGCTGATCGCCACCGCCATCGGCATGGACCCGACCTACGCCGATCTCATCCTCAAGGCCGCGCCCCTGCATGACATCGGGAAAATCGGCGTTCCCGACCATATCCTTCTGAAGCCCGGCAAGTTAACCCGGGAGGAGTGGGACATCATGTCCCGGCACCCTGTCATCGGGCATGAAATACTCAAGGGCAGCGGCTCCAAGTACATCTGCATGGGCGCGGACATCGCGCTCGCCCATCACGAGAAGTTCGACGGCTCGGGGTACCCCAGGGGGCTGTCGGGCGAGGGCATTCCACTGGCCGGGCGGATCGTGGCCATCGCCGACGTCTACGATGCGCTAACGTCCGCGCGCCCCTACAAGCGGGCCTGGGACAGTGAGCGCGCCTTCAAATTCCTGGCCGACAACAGCGGGCGCCACTTCGACCCGCGGCTGGTGCGCCCCTTCCTTGAATTACGGGAACGCGTGAGCGAGATTCAACGGGAACTGCAGGACCGGGCGAGCTAAGGCCTGATTGCCGTCAGGCGCACCGGCGCATGCGTTATGTTTGCGTTTCGGCAGCGGCTCCCCCGCGCGCGCGGGCTATCCCGTCACCGGAGTGATCCGCGGCAACCCCTGGCTCAATGGTCACGCCCCTCAGGACGTGTCTTAATGCGTGCCAGTCGATGGGCTTTCGGAAAAAGGCGTCGAAGCCGGCCGCGACCAGATCCTTTTCTTCGAGGGCGCCTCCCGAAATCGCAATCAGGTACATGGACTTGCCACGGGGCTGGCCGCGCATGTACTTGCAAAGGCCGACGCCATCGAGAATCGGCATGAGGACGTCAATAATGGCGATGCGCGGCGCAAATTGAATGGCCATCTCGGCCGCTTTCATGGGGCTGCACAAAGACATGACCTGATGGCCTTCGCTTCGCAAAAGCATTTCCAGCGACTTTGCGTGGTCCAATCCGTCGTCGACCACCAGAATACGATGCCCCCGGATCACGGCCTCAAGCCCCTCGCCACGACTGCCCCACGCCGCCATTCGTCACCGTCCACAAACCCAACATCGCCCGCCCTTCATAAACATTAGTGCCAAAGTGGAACGTAATTTATGAGACTGGCTCTCGCCTCTCTGTCGCTGAATGTCGAAAGTTATTTCGCGATGTGGCGACTGGTGTTTCTACCTACCGTCGAGCCTTGAACCTGCGTTAAAGCGGCCCTTGCGCGCAGGCCGCCGGGCCGAGCGGACCTCGCGCGCAGGTAATGGAGACGCTCGGCGACGTGATCTAGGCAAGACAGCACCCACACGCCGAGAACATCGAACCGGATTCCGAGCAATCAGAGGGCAGCACAGGAGTGCGGGCCAGTGCAATTGGAGACTTACTTGCGGGAAACTGGCGCGCCCGAGACGATTCGAACGTCCGACCCCTGCCTTCGGAGGCCAGTACGCCGTGGACACTACTTCGACAGACCCGCCTGGCCTGGTGGGTCACATCGCCCGCGGTTCGCTAAGTCCGTTTTTTCCTGCGCCGGGCAACAAACCCCATCAATCCGAGACCAGCAATCAGCATGGCATAGGTCTCAGGCTCCGGGACCGCAGGAACATATCTAAACGGGTTCGAAGTCATATGTGACCCGGAGACGAATTCTATGTGGCCGTCCGTATTCCACAGTGCACCGTTCAGCACAAGATTTGAAAACTGGAACTCCGAGCCGTTGGTAGCCAGGTAGCTGCCGTAGAGCTGATCACCACCCGATGTCTGAAAAACATTTTTTCCGGACGATGCTGTGAAATTGAAAAGCAACTGTGAGGATGAAATCCCGTCCAAATACATTTTCTGATTCGTGTTGAAGTAGCCGCTCACGTTAACGATGAAAGTCGTGTTGGCGTTGCCCTTGAACGTAAGAGCCGCATTTTGAATATTCGTGAAGTCGATCACATACACGCCGCTGTTCGCCGTAAAGGTGTGCGCCGTGCTCACGGTTGTCGTGAACGTTTGGTTGGCGGTCAATGACGCCGCATAGTCGGACAATTGCTTCGCGCTGGTTATAGCCGCATCTTCATACGCCTTGGTAACCGAATAAAATTGCCCGGAAGTGGCGGGGGTCTGAAGATGGCTGAAAGCACTTTGTGGCACCGAACCATCGTCGTAGATGCTGCCAACGATCTGCCCGTTGTTACCGCCCGAAGTAACCACGGTCGAGCCGTCGCCGACCAGAATATTGCCGGTGATCGGGCCGCTGTTGATTTTTATGCTACTGCCCGCGCCGATTGAAACAATTCCATAATTACTCAGATTTCCCGCGTCCAATCCAGCGGCGGACGCGGGTAGCCCCATAAACGAAAGCAAAGCAAAAGCCAGCGCGGCCCTTACTTCGACCCGCGCCAAGCTCCAATCAACGCACCCAGATCCCATAATCCTTTTAACCATGCCGCATAGTAGGGGCACGGCCATTACCGCGCAAAAGCGCTCGCTACTGTTTTAAGTAGGAGGAAACTACCGGCCTTTTTATGACAGAGGCATAAGTGCTGGCTTTTGACCCCTTTTTGCCCTTAAAAGTCGGGAGCCATCACGAGCCGAGATGCGCGATAGCGCGGAGCAATCTTGTCCATGTCCTTGCGGTGGCACCAAAAGCCGTCAGGCCAAACGAACACGTCCTCCAGACATGCTGCCTCGGGGAAATTCCAGCAGCATTTGCACGGCGGCTCTCACTTGCTCAGGCGCCAAATGCGCGTACCGCTCGCCACGGCGACCCGGGACAATGCGCCGCCCTCCAATCGCGTAATCGACATAGCGCCGATTTCGCCATACCGTTAAGAGGAACCGCCCGGCGGCGGCGTGATTTAGTGTGACACGCCCGCGGGAACAGTGATTTCCACCTTTACGCGCGATTGGTGGAAATTGCGAAAGCGTGGCGCGCCCGAGACGATTCGAACGTCCGACCCCTGCCTTCGGAGGGCAGTATGCTTTCAGCCCATTTCCTACGTATTTTCAAGAACTTGTGTAAGCGGCAGGATCAACTGCACTGCCTCCCGGACCTGCTCGGGTGCTAAATGAGCATAGCGCTCGGTCACCGTAATGGATGAGTGGCCGAGGAGATCACGAACCACATACAGCGAAACCCCAGCCATCACGAGCCACGATGCACATGTATGCCGCAAATCGTGAACCCGAAAGTCTTCCACGCCCGCCCTCTCGCAGGCAGCCTTAAATCCCTTCTGGACAGTTTGTAGCCGTCCTCCCCCTGGCCGACCAAACACCCAGGGACTCCCGGGCGCGTGCAGGCCGACCCAGTCCCTCAACCGATCTAACGCCCGTCTCGCGGCGTCATTCAACGGAACGGTGCGCCGGCGACGCGATTTGGTATGCCGAGCTTCGAACAGCAGAAGGCCCCGGTCCACATCGACGCGGCGCCACTCCAGCGCGAGCAGCTCGTTCCTGCGGCATCCCGTGTTGAGCCCCAGCTCAATGAAGCTCGATAAATGCGGCCAGCGACCTCGCGCTGCCAAGACCAGGGCCGTTGCTTCCTGCCGACTGATCCAGCGCACCCGCCCCTCGCCCTCAGACAAACCCACCGCCTCAAAGGGATTCGGCAGTTCGACCTCCAGTTCGACCCGAACGATATTGACGGCAGCAGACGGAAGCTTTAGCTCCCTATTTACAGTTGCCGGGGCCGCACTTTCAGACAACCGGACGTCCACATAGGCGCGCACGTCGCGTCGCCTGATTTCCCTGAGACCTTTGCCAGCAAAATGAGGGACGAGCCTTTTTAGGCTGTATTCGTCTCGCTCTACTCCCTTGCCCCGCTGTTTTTTCCAATGCAGGTAGAAAGCAATGGCCTCTTCAAACAGCATCATTTATTTTTAGGAAATCCCAGCTGGCCAAATATACGCGGTCACAATACTGAGACATAACATCGCGCGATGTCGCTTGATTACGACAGAAATGTCATATTTCAGCGACAGACAAAAGGCAATCGCTCCGGTCATAATCCACACCGTTTAGACGCCTAATCCCATAACCGCGAGAATGTGCCTTGCTTTCACTATTGGATCGACGTTTGCCTAACACCCCCGAGCGCGACTACAGCGACCGAGTGGACACCTACTACCGAGCGCGCGCAGCAGCGATGGTCAAAACGCGCCGTTTGCTGGCCGAGCACCAACTTTTGCACGCGGCCATCTTCATCGATAAAGAACGCCCCGGCCTGTGGGAGGGCCTCCACGAAATCATGCTCCGCACCGGTTATTCCAGCGAAACCGTACTGATCGACCACGGTCAATTCATGGAACCCGTGAAATTCGACGTGCACGTGATGCCCCTCCTAAAAGCCGCCTTGGTGCGCATTCAGGCCGCAGAGCCTCAGACCTAACATCACTGCTTAAAGCGCCACGGCGACGAATCAGACACGCGCGCTCGAGCGCCCTCTGTGGACGCCGGGGCCTTCGGCCCTAGCCCTGGCCCCACGTGAGCGACCGGCAGCGCGTCGTGGCCGGGGACTGGTAACCCCGGCCCCTCTGTTGGCAGCGCCGCCTGTTCACCGCCTTTGCTTATAGAGGGGGCCGAAACTGCCCTTGGGTCTGTGCCTGGATTGAAGTCCAGAAAGTAGCCATCCGTGGCGATGGTCCGACACAGCTCCACGTCGATCCCGCGCATCGGGGTGCCCTGCTGGCTGTAGCAGCTGCACCGCTTCGGCGTGGCAACGCACATGACGGGCACCGGGGCCGTTACAGCGGCCGTCAGGGCGTCATAGCGGGGCGCCGTGTGCGGAAGGCCCGGCAATCGCGGCTCGAAGCTCTGGAGCCATTCTGTGCGGCTTATGGGTGGTGTTTTCCCAGTCTTGGCCTGGGCCTCAGCTATCGGATGCTGCGCCGAGGCCACCGGAGCGTCCGCTTTCTTGGCCCCGGCCATGCGCTCCCCGAACCACCTGGACACGACCCACCCCGACACCACAACCAGCAACGGAATCAGCAGCAGCACCCATACCCGCTTCGGAATCGACCGCTTGTGGGTGTGGACCTCGGCCGACTCGTACAGCTTGAACACGTCGACCGGGTATTTCACCATCGCCTTGACCGAGTCGTCCCGGCTCCCTGGCTTGTCACACTGCTCCTTCACCCCGCCGTTATGCCACTCATGTACCGTCGCCGCATGAGTGCCGAATGCCCGCACGACGTGCCGATGGAGGCCGACCAGCCGCCGAACGTTCGTGTGCAGCAACATGGGATGCTGCGTGATCAGGTACAGGTCCGTCCCGGTGTGCCGGTGCGTCTCCAGCTCCTCCACGTGCCTGGGCACATTGTCACCGTACGCCCTGGGCCTGAAGGCGCGTTGGCACTCGTCAATGGCAATGATTGCGCCGGGGTTGTCGCGCGCGATCTGCCACCAGTCCTCGGCCTTATCAAACTCCGTCCATGGCAGCTTGAGGCCCTTTATCCCGTTGTAGAAAACGGGGCGGTTGTCCTTCTCGGCAAGCTGCCTGATGCGGTCAATCGTGAGCAGCGTTTTCCCCGAGCCAGGAGCGCCAGTGGTGACGACGATCATTTCAGCACCATGCGGGTTACCGCGCCCGAGGTCAGACCGCTGACGATCAAGCGGGTTGCCATAGCGCTGAACAGGATGGAGACGACAACATCCACCTTAGCCAGGTGCAGGCATGCGATCACCGTTGCGGGCGCGCTTCCCAGCTGCGAAATGACCTGGGACTTGAGCGCCGTGAGTGTGATATCCAGCCCCGTGTAGCTCACATACCCTATGCCAAGCGCAATTAACACCCGGCCCACGACCGACCCCGACGCCGCGGCCAGTACACCCACCAATCGAAGAATGAACGCGATCATGCTGTTTTACCTCCCGTGATGATGCGAGCCGCGACGATCAACGCCACGGCAACTAGGACCGTGCCCATGATGGACAGGTAACTATTCAACTGCGAGAAAGGCAGCGTCACGCTGTGCGTGCTGTCGATGGCGATCACCTGATCGGTGAGCCCCGAGGACGCGAGGAACGCGGTCTGATCGATGCTGCTACTGCTGATGTTGACCGTCGTTTTCGCAGTGGCCGTCGCCAGCTGATTGTCGCTGCCGTCCACCACGTGCTGGCCCGCAACGCTATCCGCGTCCGAATTCCAAAGGTCGCAATTACGCTGATAGACCTCGCGAGCAATCGCCCCCTCGATGGCGTCACCGTCGAACGAGAACCCGCCACATGACCCGCTCCACGTGTTCGTCTTACAAATGTTCGCCGTGGGATTGGCCGTGCAAAACTTCGTCACGTCGTCCTTGTTGGCCAGAGGATCGCTCGTTGTGCTGCTTATCGGCTGACCCGTGCTGCTCACCGTGTTGGTGGTCACAACCACCGTCCCGTCCTGGTTGGTCGTTGTCGTCGTGGTGGTCTTGGAGCCGTCGCCGTTCGTTACCGTCGTGCTGCTGGTGGATTGAGACGCCGGTTGGCCGCTCGTGGTCCCTCCCGTGCCCGCCGTGCTGAGGCACACCCAATTGCCATTCACGTACCCGCCCTGTTGACCGGTGCCGCACGAATTCTGCGCAGGCGCGCTAACGCTGGCGGTTGGTGTCAACGTGCTCGACGTGTCCGGCGATCCTCCCACGAAGGCATAGTTGCCCTTGCAGTAGTAGTGCTTAACGCCCGCGACCGTTGACACCCCGGACGGGCAGGTTCCCGAGAACGACACGCCGCACGAGTTCGGGGCAACGGCATAGCTCACGATATTGGCAGTTGGATTGGTCCCGATGTCATACCAGCCTTGACTATAGATTGTCCCAGCAGTTGGACAGGCACCGCCCGAGGTCGCCACGCACGCCTCTGACGCGCTGAGCAGCTTCCCAGCGCTGCAACTGATCGAGATAGAAAAACTGTCGGTGTGCACGGTCGGATTGGGCGGCGCGGTCCAATCCACATTACACGCGGACGTGCTCGACGACGTACCAACGCCGGTAAGCGCGGCGCACCGCCAGTTGAAATAGCTGTCACCCGGAATGCATGACGCGTTGACGCTCGCCATCTGCGACATGACAGCGGACCGCGTAGCGCCGGTGACAGTCGGCCCGCCGCAGTTGCTATAGGTGAAAGACCAAATATCGGTCCCCGCCCTGGCCGGGTTCATCCAGGCGAACAGCGTGATCCAGATGAACGCGAGCCACCAGAAAAGGCGCACCCACTTCCAGGCACTACCCTCGCGCCACATGCGCCCCGCTTCGACCCACGCAGGCCGCTCCTGTCTCATTATTTGAACAGTATCCACGCTGCCCCCAAGATGGTGAACATGACAACCCAACCGATCATTGCCGCCTCCGAATTAAAAACGGGGGCCGGGGTTTCCCCACAGCCCCCGCACAGGGATGCCCCTGACGATTACATCGCCCGGCGAACCCACTTGAAGGTCTTGATGCCCACGAACACCAGCAGCACAGCAGCGCCAATGGCAGCCGTAGGGGTCGCGACAGCCGCGATCTGATCGGTGACGGCGGTCACATCAATCGGCGTGGCGGTCGCACGAGCCAGGCCGGAACCCATCGCGCCAGCCACAACGGCACCGACGGCCAACAGTTGCTTGAAATTACGATTCATCTTCACTACTCCTATCGTTGAAAAACCCGGCCAACTGACGTAGGCCCCATGCCAACGCCCAGACCGTAGCTACAGCGACGCCGATAACAGCGCCTTCATCCGCCGAGAGAGGAACCGCGTACCACGCGGGGGAAGCCTCTGACGGCGAAAGCAGAACAGCCGTGCATGTCGTGAGGTCCGCAGGCTGCGGGTCCACGAGCTCGACGCCGCCTACACTGTTGACCTGCACGCACTGCATGGCTCTAAGCCTTGCCCGCAGGAGCAGCAGCGCGCTCCACCGGCTTGATATCGACGATGGTCAGGCTCGTTGCCTTCTTGCTCGCGAACTCCACCATGTGCACGTCGGCCAAGAACGGATAAGGCACGTGTGCAATGCGATCCAGTACCGCCTTGTCGATACACTTGCGAACCTCCGTGCGCTTTCCACGGCCTAGCGGGGCTTTAAGAGTGACTTCGAGATGCACGCCATAGGCCGCAGCGAACTCGCCGTCTCCGTCGTATTTCGATTCGCCATGAATGACGGCCCTACGCGTGAACACTTCGCCATCGGTGTATTGCTGCTGCGCTACTGTTGCCATTTCGCTCTCCACTCGTTAAAGGACCGTTTTGTCGTGTCGGTTAGCACGTCGGCCACCACCGCCGCAGTTTGGATACGCCGAGGCAATTCCCGAATGCGGATTGCTTCGACCATATCGGTGTCAGAGACGCCCCCCTGTTGGAGAACGTGAAGGTATTTCCCATAGGTGCGCTTCAAGTGCGTGCACATCACGCCGACGCTAATGAAGGCTTCCTTGATGATTGTTTTGATTCGCTCGCCCGCGCCCTGCAGGACCCGCTCCATCGCGGGATACGCGCCGACGAAATACAAGTCGGGGTCGGTGAGGATGTCGAAGGGGATTACGCGGTCGCGCTTACCGAACTGCACTTCAAACCGGACCCAAGGCGATTCGAAATCGCCCAACTCTTTGCCCTTCTCATAGCAGCGCAGCAGCTTCCCGTTCTTGGAGTCGCCGACGTAGAAGGTGCGGCCACGCACGCCACCGATCCAATCGCCCGCTGTACTGCTCTTCGGCGCACGGCCGCGCGTGATGAACTCGCCCGCCTTGTA
>DATNCF010000460.1:0-6449 GCA_035571675.1 Burkholderiales bacterium
GTCAGCACCGGGGCCGCCGCCAGCGCCGGCGCCGCGATTGCCGGCCCGATCATGACATTGACCTTCTCGGAATCGATCAGCCGGCGCACTTCGGTCGAAGCGCGCGTGGGGTCGCCGGCATCATCGCCCAGAACCAAGTCCACCTGGCGGCCGGCGATTCCGCCCGCGGCGTTGATTTCCTTGACGGTCATCTCGGACGCTATCCGCGCCGTCACGCCAACGGCCGCGCCCGGGCCGGTCAAGGCCACCGACATGCCTACCCTGATCCGCGGGGGCAGCTCCTGCCCCCAGACCTGCAACGGCAAAGCGGCCATTCCCGCGGCAAAACCCGCCGCCAGGAACGTTGACACACGTACAAAAGCTTTCCGCATCATCTCTTCCTCCTTGGATTGACTGAGCTTCAAGTTTGCAACGGCCGGCCATTGTAGCCGCCCGTGGGCTGGATTGGCGCCTGATTCAGGCGGCCTCGAAATCGTCGTTCAACAGATGCTGGCAGGGATAACGCGCAGATGCGAAACTGTGCCCTGCCTTGACCGACATACAGGAGCATGATGAGCACGCAAGCCAATCGACCCGGATGGACCGCGGCCATACTCGTCGGCCGCCTGATCTTCGCTGCCGTCTTCATCATGGCGGTCAGTTTCAAGCTGACGGACATCAACGGGACCGCGGACTACATCGCCTCGGCCGGATTCCCTTTGCCCAAGGTCCTGGCCTGGCTCGCGGCATTGCTCGAGCTCGCGCTCATCGCCTGCTTCCTGACCGGCGCCTACTTTTCGGAAGCCGCGCTGGCCGCCCTGGTCTATGTGCTGTTCCTCGCGTTTGCCTTCCACGGGCCTTCGCGTTGGGCGGGAAACCAGGACGAGTTCGGGTTCTTTGTCGATCACTTCACATTCGCCGCCGGTTTGCTGTTTGCGGCCGCGCACGGACCAGGACAGATACTGGCCTTGAAACGGGGCTGGATGACGCGGGGACCATCCGGTTGAAGAGCCTTTCGGCTCATGCGCACGGCCACCACGCGGGCGCCGGATTCGGTAGCCTGATCGTGGAGGAATCCCCGATTGGATACCAGAACCCGGCCGGAAGCGGAGATTCCGCCTTCCATCATCGAAACCGATGTCCCGGCTCGCCTCGACCGCCTGACCTGGAACGCCTTCCACACCCGGGTGGTCATCGCGCTCGGCATCACCTGGGTGCTGGACGGGCTGGAGGTCACGCTGGCCGGCGCCCTCTCGGGAGCCCTGCAGGCCAGTCCATCTCTGCACCTCACTGAAACCCAGATCGGCGCCGCGGCCAGCGCCTATCTCGTGGGGGCGGTGCTGGGCGCCGTGCTGTTCGGCTGGCTTACCGACCGCCTGGGCCGCAAGAAACTGTTCTTCGTCACCCTGGGCCTGTACCTTGCCGCCACCGCGCTCACCGCCTTCTCGCCCGACGCGCTGTGGTTCATGGTTTTCCGCTTCCTCACCGGCGCCGGCATCGGCGGCGAATACACGGCCATCAATTCGGCCATCCAGGAAATGATCCCGGCGAGATATCGGGGCAGGACCGACCTGATCATCAACGGCAGCTTCTGGGTGGGCGCGGCACTGGGTGCGCTCGGCGCGGTATTTTTATTGAGACCGGGATTCCTGCCACTCGACCTGGGATGGCGTTTCGCTTTCGGCATCGGCGCGCTGCTTGGCCTGGTCATTCTGTTCCTGCGCACCTTCCTGCCCGAAAGCCCGCGCTGGCTCGTTCTCCACAACCGCAGCCGCGAAGCGGATGCCATCGTGAAAAACATCGAAGCGCAAGGACACAATGTTCCCAGCGAACGTCGGCCGACCATTCGCCTGCATCCCGCCATGGCGCGGGCGGGATTCCCCCACCTGGCGCGCGCCCTGTTCCGGCTCTACCCGCAACGTTCAATGGTGTGTCTGGTGCTCATGGCCTCCCAGGCTTTTTTCTACAACGCCATTTTCTTCACCTACGCCCTGGTGCTGGGCAAGTTCTTCGGCATTCCATCCGACCGCATCGGCCTGTTCCTGCTGCCCTTCGCCGCCGGCAATTTCCTGGGCCCACTGCTATTGGGCAAGCTGTTCGATTCGGTCGGGCGCAGGCAGATGATCACCCTCACCTACGCGCTCTCGGGCTTGCTGCTCATCGTCACCGCCGTGCTGTTCGTGAACGGCGTCCTGGACGCGACCGGCCAGACCGTTGCCTGGAGCGTGGTGTTCTTCTTCGCCTCGGCCGCCGCCAGCTCGGCCTACCTCACCATCGGCGAAAGCTTCCCGCTGGAAGTGCGCGCGCTGGCCATCGCGGTGTTCTACACCCTGGGCACGGCGCTGGGCGGCGTGGCCGGCCCGGCGCTGTTCGGCGCGCTGGTGGGCAGCGGCGAGCGTCCCGCCATCGCCTGGGGCTATGTGTTCGGGGCGACGCTCATGCTCATCGCCGCCGCCGTGGCCTGGCGCTGGGGCCTGGCCGCAGAACGCCGGCCGCTGGAAGAACTGGCCGCACCCCTGGCAAGCGTTTAAGCGGCATCGCCTCAATGGGATCAGGGGGCTGCGCCCCTTGTTCGAGTGCCCATAAAAAATTTTTTTCCGGAAACGTCGATCACGGGTGGCCGCCGTTCGTCTAGTGGCCAGAACCCAGCGCCATCATTGACCACCAACCGGAGAAAATTTCATGAAATTCATGATCATAGTCAGGGCCACCCAGGATTCCGAGGCTGGCATCATGCCACCGGACGATAGCCTCATGGCTGAAATGGGCAGGTTTCACGAAGAACTCCACAGGGCCGGGGTGCTGCGCGACGCCTCGGGCCTGCAACCCAGTTCCAGGGGCTGGCGGGTGAAATACAACAAGGGCAGCGCGAAGCGCACCGTGGTGGACGGTCCGTTCGCCGAGACCAAGGAGTTGATCGCCGGCTACACCATCATCGAGGTGAAATCGCGCGAGGAGGCGCTGGAATGGTCACGGCGCTATCCCAATCCCTTTCCCGACAATGACCAGTGCGAGGTCGAGGTGCGGCAGTTCTATGAACTGGACGACTTCGAGCCGAGCCAAGCGCTCGAGAACTTCAAGGTGTTCCAAAAAGAGCTCGAAAAAAGCAAAGGCTGAACCATGCGGGCAGTGCTCGTTCCGGTGCCGGCTGCGCAGCGGGAGCCGCGCCCGGCTGCCGGTATCATCCCGCTTCGGACAGTTCGAGCGCGGCGAGATGGAGAGCCGCCTGCGTGGAAAGGATTGATGCCGGCAAGCGTGGAGCGGGAAGTGGAGCGGATTTATCGCGCGGAATCTCGCCGCGTGCTGGCTACCCTCATCCGCCTGCTGGGCGATTTCGGCCTGGCCGAGGAGGCTTTGCAGGATGCGTTCACGGCCGCCCTGTCGCAGTGGTCGGAGAACGGCATTCCCGACAATCCCCGCGCCTGGCTGGTGTCCGCGGGGCGCTTCAAGGCCATCGACAAGATCCGGCGGCGGGCGCGCTTCGACGCCTCGCTGGAGGAGATCGTCCACCAGATCGAGACCGACGCGGCCGAGGACGTCATCAGCCGCGAAGGCATGGAGGACGACCGGCTGCGGCTGATTTTCACCTGCTGTCACCCGGCCATCGCGCCCGACGCGCAGGTAGCGCTGACGCTGCGCGAAGTGTGCGGCCTCACCACCGAGGAAATCGCCAGCGCCTTCCTCACCACGCCCTCCACGCTGGCGCAACGCATCGTGCGCGCCAAGGGCAAGATCCGCGATGCGCGCATTCCCTACCGCGTGCCGCCGCGCGAGGAACTGCCGGAGCGCCTGGACAGCGTGCTGCGCGTCATCTACCTGGTGTTCAACGAAGGCTACGCGGCCTCGTCGGGCGACTCGCTCACCCGCCACGACCTGTCGGGCGAAGCCATCCGCATAGCGCGGCTGGTGCAGGAATTGCTCCCAGAACCCGAAGTGATGGGGTTGCTTGCTTTGATGCTGTTGCACGAGTCGCGCCGTACCGCGAGAGCAGACCCTGCCGGCGATCCCATCCCTCTGGAAGAGCAGGATCGCTCGCTGTGGAACCGCGGCATGATCGAAGAAGGCTCGGCGCTGGTTGAACAGGCGCTGCGCTCGCGCCGCTTCGGCCCCTACACCCTGCAAGCAGCCATCTCGGCCCTGCACGCCGAGGCGCCCGACATGGCCTGCACCGACTGGGAGCAGATCGTCGGGCTGTACGATGTGCTGGCACGCCTGGAACCGTCGCCGGTCATCGACCTGAACCGCGCCGTGGCCATCGCCATGCGCGACGGACCGGCGGCCGGGCTGAAACTGGTGGATGATCTGCTCGCAGATGGAAATTTGAACAACTACCACTTGGCCCACGCCGCCCGGGGCGACCTGCACCGTCGTCTGGGGAACAAAGCCGAGGCCAGGAAGTCTTTCCAGCGCGCCCTGGATTTGTCCCGCCAGGAACCCGAACGACGCTTCCTGGCACGCCGACTCAAGGAATTAGCCTAAAAAAAGCCGCAGCAGCTTGTCGATTCCGGGCACAGCCGTTCGACAAGGGAGGACAAAACCCCTTTCCGCGGAGCGGAAAGCCTCCTGAAACAGCGGATCATCCTATGAGCCCAACAACTGTACTGTTTGGTTATGGAGCAGACCATGAAATACCTATGCCTCGTCTACGCCGAGGAAAAAGCCCTGGAAAGCGTGCCCGACAGCCACTGCGTGGCCTTCGACGCCGGCCTGCGGCAAAGCGGCCATTGCCTGGCCTCTGAAGCGCTGCAGCCCGTGCACACGGCCACCACGGTGCGTGTGCGCAACGGCAAGGTATCCATGACCGATGGCCCCTTCGCCGAGACCAAGGAGCAACTCGCCGGTTTCTACCTCGTCGAGGCCGCCGACCTGAACGAGGCGCTCAAGATGGCGGCCAAAATCCCTCCGGCCGAGGTGGGCAGCATCGAGGTGCGTCCCATCCGCCAGCTTCCCGGCCGCGGATTCTGATATCGATTTCCGTCCGCGCCATTCGACCAGGTCGCGGGACCCGTTTATTTCGAAAGGAACAACCATGCAGCATATTCAGCCCTATCTGTCCTTCGACGGCCGCTGCGAAGAGGCCTTGGAGTTCTACAAAAAGGCCGTGGGCGCGCAGGTCGACATGCTCATGCGCCTGAAGGACGCCCCCGAGCAGCCGCCCCCCGGCGCCGTGCCGCCCGGCTCGGAGAACAAGATCATGCACGCCAGCTTTCGCATCGGCGACTCCATGCTCATGGCCTCGGACGGCTACTGCAAGGGCAGTCCGACCTTCCAGGGCATCTCGCTGTCCATCGGCGCCAGCGACCCGGCCGACGCCGAGCGCAAGTTCAAGGGCCTGTCCGAAGGCGGCACCGTGAGCATGCCGCTCACCAAGACCTTCTTTTCGCCGGCCTTCGGCATGCTGGTGGACCGCTTCGGCGTGTCGTGGATGGTGCATGTACCCGGACCGCAGCCGTGAAATACCTGTGCCTGGCCTACGAGGCGGAGGAAATCTTCAAGGCTATGCCCAAGCACGAGTGGGATGCGCTAAGGGAGGAGGTGCTGGCCTACGTCGATACGCTGAAAGCGGGCGGGCACCTGATCTCCACCAACGCGCTGCAAAGCGCGCGCACAGCGGCCACGGTGAGAGTGCGCAACGGCAAGCTGTCTGTCACGGATGGACCGTTCACCGAGACCAAGGAGCAACTTGGGGGCTTCTTCCTCATCGAAGCAAAGGATTTCAATGAAGCCATCCGTTTAGCTTCCCAATGGCCTTCAGCCCGCCTCGGCAGCATCGAAGTACGGCCAATCGAAGAAGCATTGCGGGTCGATAGGCGATATTGAAAATCCAATAAAATTCGATAATAAAATTCAAATTCGTTCATCCGGCCGGTGCCTGGCATCCATCCGGCCCCGTAGCGCCCAGCTCAGGGCGCGACCAAAAAATCCGGCAAGGAATTTGACCTTCCCGCGTGAGCGGGAAGCCTCGTTCAAGAAATTAACATTAACTGATATGAAAAAAGATAAACGCTGGCTTGCGCTGTGGATCTTGTGCCTGGGCGATCTCATGATCGTTCTGGACACCACCATCGTCAACGTAGCCCTGCCCTCCATCCGCACCGACCTGGGTTTTTCCGATACCTCGTTAGTGTGGGTGGTGAATGCCTACATGCTCACCTTCGGTGGATTCCTGCTGCTGGGGGGCAGGCTCGGAGACTTGTATGGTCAACGCCGCATATTCTTGTCCGGCATCGTGTTCTTCACGCTCGCTTCGCTCGCCTGCGGCATTTCAACCAACCAGTTCATGCTCATCGCCGCGCGCGCCGTGCAGGGTATCGGCGGCGCGGTGGTGTCGTCGGTGGCGCTGTCGCTCATCATGAATCTCTTTACCGAGCAGGGTGAGCGCGCCAAGGCCATGGGCCTGTTCGGCTTCGTCATGTCGGCGGGCGGCTCGGCCGGGGTGCTGCTCGGGGGCGTGCTCACCAGCGTGCTCA
>DATNCF010000461.1:0-3072 GCA_035571675.1 Burkholderiales bacterium
CCACGTCGCGCCAGGCGGCAAGGAAGCGCTCGATATCGGCTTCCTGCGTCTCGCGCCCGATGCTTACCCGGATCACCTCGCTGGCCCCCTCCTGCCACATGGCTTCGAGGACATGGCTGGGCTTGAGCGAACCAGACGAGCAGGCGCTGCCAGCGGAAACGGCGATGCCCATGCCATCGAGGCGGATCAGCTGGGCCTGGGCCGAGCGGCCGGGCATCCGGTAGGCGCCGATCGTTGGAATGCGGGGGGCGGAGACGGCGACGACGGCGCCTCCGGCGGCGAGGATGCCGCTTTCCAGCTTCGCCCGCAGGCTCGCGGCATCGTCCATCCAGTCGCTCCCCGCCTCCAGCGCGGCCGCCATGGCGAGGACGCCTGGCAGGTTTTCCGTGCCGGGGCGGTAACCGCGCTCCTGTCCGCCGGTGGGGCGAAGCAAGGTCCAATCGCGCACCAGCAGGGCGCCAACGCCAACGGGGCCGCCGAACTTGTGGGCGGAAATGGCGATGAAGTCTGCCTCAGGCAGGGCAATCTTGCCGGCCGTCTGCGCGCAATCGGCCAGCAGCAGGCCGCCTGCCTCGCGCACCTGCGCAGCGATCCGCTCCATCGGCTGGATCACGCCGGTTTCATTATTGGCGTGCTGGACCGCGACGAGGCCCTCCGGACCCTGCCATGGACTGCCGACAAGGCCGGTGCCCTCACTGACGTGCCAGATTCGCGCGTCACCCGCCCAGCGGCGGACCGCATCATGCTCGACGGCGGAGACCGTGGTCAGCGGCTTGATGCAGCGGGTGATGGCGAGCGCCAGAGCCTCGCTCGCGCCGGAGGTGAAGATCACCTCGCCCGTCCAGCCAAGCGCGGCCTTCACCCGCGCGCGCGCATCCTCGAGCGCGGCGCGCGCCGCCCGGCCCGGCGCATGGGGGCTGGAAGGATTGGCCCAGCGATCGAACCCGGCAAGCATGGCCGCGCGCGCCGCGGCAAGCAGCGGAGTGGTGGCGGCATGGTCAAGGTAGAGCGGGGCTGTAGTCATGGTGCGCAAACATTGCTTTCGGTGCGGCGGTTTCTATATAGCGCTCTCTTCCCATTCCCAGCCTTTTGCGCGCCGGCGTCCACGCGGACGGACGCCGCGGGCAGGCTTCAACTTCGCGAGCGTAGCCAAGACCATGCCAGCCGTCATCTTCCCCGGCCCGGAAGGCCGCCTTGAAGGGCGCTTTCAGCCCGCCTCGCGTCCGCGTGCCCCGGTCGCCATGATCCTCCACCCGCATCCGCAGGCGGGCGGGACGATGAACGACCGCATCACGATGCATCTTTACAAGACGTTCGTGAACCGCGGCTTCGCCACGCTGCGCTTCAACTTTCGCGGCGTCGGCCGCAGCCAGGGCAGCTTCGACAACGGGATCGGCGAGCTTTCGGACGCGGCCGCCGCGCTTGACTGGGTGCAGTCGATCCACCCGGAGGCGAGCACGACCTGGATCGCGGGCTATTCGTTCGGGGCGCTGATCGGCATGCAGCTGCTGATGCGCCGGCCGGAGATCCGCGGGTTCATCTCGATCAACCCGCCGGCCAACATGTATGACTTCAGCTTCCTGGCCCCCTGCCCCGCTTCCGGCATCATAGTCCAGGGCGCACAGGATACGGTGGTGACGCCGAACTCGGTGCAGAAGCTGGTCGACAAGCTGCGCACCCAGAAGCACATCACCATCCACCACGACGAGATCCCGCGGGCCAATCACTTCTTCGAGAACGAACTCGACGACATGATGCTCTCGGTCGACAAGTATCTGGACTTCCGCCTCAGCCCGGATTGCCCGATCCGCTGAAGGCCGGCACCGACGGAAACCGGAAACCCCGCGGCTTCGGCCGCGGGGTTTTTCGTTGGCGGGCGATGCGGCCGATCAGCGCAGGGTCTGCTCGACCGGGGCCGTGCCGCCCTTGGTCGGGATCACCCAGATCGCCACGTTGGCGGCAAGGATGACCGCCAGCACCAGCATCAGCGCCACCTGCTTGCGCGAGCCGCCCTTGCGCCACAGCACGAAGGCGCCGATCGGCAGCGCGAAAGCCATCAGCACGGCGAGGGAAAGGGCGGTGTCCTGCATGGCGCCGCCCTAGCGCGCGCCGGCGCCGAGGGGAAGATCACCTGCCGAACAGGCCCTTGGCCATGCCGGCCAGATCGTCCAGCGGGTTGCCGTCGCCGTTCTGGTCAAGCATGCCGAGCAGGCTCTGCGCCTGCGGATGGTCCTGCAGCATCTGCGCGAACTGGCCGAGCGCCCCCTCGCCGCCGATCTGGCCTACGATCTGCTGGAGGGCGCCGGCATCGAGCCCGGTCTGCGTGGCGGCGGTGGCTACGGTGTCGCCGGGCGTGGCGTGGGCTTGGCCCAGTGCGGCCACGGCCTTCTCTGCCATGGCCGGATCAAGGCCGACTTTCGCGGCAAGGTTGGCGATGTCCACGTTGCCGGAAAGCTGGCTCAGGATGCTGTCAAATGCGCTCACGGGGAAACCTTTCGGGTTTGCGACCCCGGCAGGTTATTGCGCCTTCCGGCCCGCGCGCCAAACGAAAAGCGCCGCCCGTGGAGGGGCGGCGCTTCGCGTGGTGACGGCCGGCCTGGTCCCCGGCCGGGCCATCACCTATCCGGTTGGCCGATCAGGCGGCGACGGTCGCCCCCGGGGCGGCCTGGAGCACGGCGTTGTCGACGTAGGCCTCGAACTGGGCGAAGTTGTCGACGAACTTGCGGACCAGTTCCTGCGCGTTACGGTCGTACTCGTCACCGTCGGCCCATGAGCCGCGCGCATCGAGCAGCTTGCTGTCGACGCCCGGCACGGCAACCGGAACCTCGAAGCCGAAGTTCGGATCGCGGCGGAATTCGACATCGTTGAGGCTGCCGTCGAGCGCGGCGTTGAGCAGGGCGCGGGTGGCCTTGATCGGCATGCGCTTGATGCCTTCCTGCGTGGCCTTGCCGCCCGACCAGCCGGTGTTGACCAGCCAGCACTGCGCGCCGCCCTTGGCGATGCGCTCCTTGAGGAGGTTGCCGTAGACCGACGGGTGGCGCGGCATGAAGGCGGCGCCGAAGCAGGTGGAGA
>DATNCF010000462.1:0-7423 GCA_035571675.1 Burkholderiales bacterium
TGCCGCACCAGGTCGCGAGCGACAGGCCGCCCAGGATCCACCCGCCCTGCGCCGCCGTGAGATGGAAAGTGTCGGCGGCGACAAAAGGCATCAGCGCCAGGATGGAGAAAAGTCCGCCATAGGTCAGGCAGCCCACGGCCACGAAGCCCATGCTGTCCGGCCGGCGGATCATTTGCAGGCAGTTGCCGAGAATGCGCCGCGGATCGGTGGCGGTGGGGTCGGGCTTCTTCAGCGTCTCGCTGATCCAGGCCCAGGCCATCACGCCCAGCGTCAGGCTGATCAGCGTGAGCAGGCCGTAGATGACGCGCCACGACCACCAGTGCAGCAGCAGGCCGGCGAGGGGCGGCCCCGCCATGGGCACGATGCTGATGATGCCGGCGATGCCGGACATGGCCTTGAGGGCGCGCTCGCGCTCGAACAGGTCGCGCACGATGGCTCGCCCCAGGATCATGCCCGCGGCGCCGCCGAAGCCCTGCAGGGCGCGCAGCGCGATGAGGCTGCCGATGGTGGGCGCGAAGGTGCAACCCGCGCCCGCCGCCACCGACAGGGCGATGCCGCCGAGCAATATGGGGCGGCGGCCGAAGCGGTCCGACAGCGCGCCCGCCAGGATCTGCCCGCAGGACACGCCGATCAGGAAGCAACTGATGGTGAGCTGGGCGACGTCCGGCGTGGTGTGGAAGTCCTCGGCCATGGCCGGCAACGCGGGCAGGGTGATGGTGGTGCACATGGCCTGGATGGCCGTGACCATGCCCACCAACAAGATAAATGCAAAAGAATCGGTGGGCAGTGCTCGAGAAACGGATGTGGCAGGGGAAGACATCACCCGACCATAGCAGAAATACCGGCTATCTTAAGGTGACCCGACGAAGCCCGGCGCTCCGCGCCGGTACTATTTGGAAGCGCCTCGCGCTGAATGCCACTCGGCGATGATCTTGCGCAACGCATTCAACCCATCGGTCAGCGCTGCCGGGCCTGGCTGCAGGATCAGTGCCGACTTCACTTCATATAGATATTCATCGCGCACCGCTGGGATCGCGTCGAAACCTGTTCTCGCTGCGACTTGTTCCGGCCGGAATTTCTTGCCGCACCACGAGCCGATGATGATGTCGGGCTGGGCGGCAATGACTTCCTGGCCTTCAGCTACAACGCGTCCTTTGGCGTCTTGAGACTGCGCCCTCTGCGGAAAGACGTCGTCACCTCCGGCAATGCTGACCAGTTCCGAGACCCAGCGGATGCCTGAAATCATCGGTTCGTCCCATTCCTCGAAATAAACCTTGGGCCGCGGCTTTGGGTCACGCGCGGCTTGTTCACGAACTCCGCTGAGGCCACGCTCCAATTCTGCGACCAGCTTTTCGCCTGCGGCCCGCGCACCCACCATGGCGGCCAGCAGCACGATCGTGTCCAGTATTTCCTGGACCGAGCGCTGGTTGAAAATATGCACGTTGGCGCCGCGGCGCGTAAGTTCGGCGGCAATGTCCGCCTGCAGGTCGGAGAAACCCAGCACCAGGTCGGGCTTGAGTTCGAGGATGCGCGGGATGTTCGCGCTGGTGAAGGCGGAGATGCGCGGCTTTTCGCGCCGCGCGCGCGGCGGCCGCACGGTGAAGCCGGAAATGCCGACGATGCGCCGCTCTTCGCCGAGCAGGTACAGCGTCTCGGTGGTCTCTTCAGTGAGACAGACGATGCGTTCGGGAAAACGAGCCGGCATCAGGGCCCCGGAAAACTACTTCCAGATCTTCCACCACTGGGAGTTGCTGTCGGTGGCGGCTTTGAGGTAAGCGCTGTCGGGGAAGTTCTTGTGCATGATGCGGTCGGCGTCGTCGCGCAGGTCGTTCAGGCCCAGCGCGTCGTAGGACTTCACCAGGATGAACAGGCCCTCTTCGGTGGCCGGGGTCTGCGGATAGGTCTTGATGGCGTAGGAGGCGCGGCTGGCGGCCGCCACCCAGGCCTCGCGCTTCATGTAGTAGCGCGCCACGTGCACCTCGTGCGACGACAGGGCGTTCACCAGGAAGCGCATGCGCGCCAGCGCGTCGGGCGTGTACTTGCTGTCCGGAAAGCGCGTGGCCAGTTCCTTGAAGGCGTCGAAGGAATCACGCGCCGCCTTGGGGTCGCGCTCGCTGGGGTCCTGGTCGCCGATGCGGCCGAGAATGCCGATGTCGTGGTTGAAGTGGGTCAGGCCCTTGAGGTAGAAGGCGTAGTCGAGGTTGGGGTGGTTGGGATAGAGCTTGATGAAGCGGTCGCAGGCGGCCACCGCCGACTCCACTTCGTCCTGCTTGTAGTAGGAGTAGGCGATCTCGATCTGCGCCTGCTGCGCGAAGCGGCCGTAGGGATAGCGCGCTTCCAGCTTCTCGTAGTACTTCACCGCCTTGTCGTAGGAGCCGTTCTGCATGGCATCCTTGGCCTCGCTGTACAGCTGCTGGGCGGACCAGCCCGCGGTCTCGTCGGGTCCGTCGCCCAGCAGGCCGCATCCGGACAGGGCGGCGGCAAACAGCAGGGCGAATAGGGCTACACTACGGCGCATGGTGATGGGTTCCGAGGCGAAGATTCCAGAGACGATGGCGGCGGAAACAGAGGGTCCGGAGACAACGACCGATTATACCCGCCCCGATTCCCGGGGCGCGGGGCGCGGCGTCCCCCAGGAGCGCGCCGTTCCCGAAGCCATGGCCGGGTTGAGGCTGGACCAGGCCCTGGCGCGCATGTTTCCCGAGCACTCGCGCAGCCGCCTGGCGGCCTGGCTGCAGGACGGCCACATCGTGGTGGATGCGCGTCCGGTCAAGCCCGCGCACAAGGTGTGGGGCGGCGAGAAGGTGGCCGTGCTGGCCGCGCCCGGTGCGGGCGAGGGCAGCGACCTGCCCGAGGACATCGCGCTCACCGTGGTGCACGAGGACGAGGGCGTGCTGGTCATCGACAAGCCCGCCGGCCTGGTGGTGCATCCGGGCAGCGGCAACCGCCAGGGCACGCTGCTCAACGCCCTGTTGCACCACACGCCCCGGCTACAGGATGTGCCGCGCGCCGGCATCGTGCACCGGCTGGACAAGGACACGAGCGGCCTCCTGGTGGTGGCGAAGACGCTCACGGCGCAGACCGACCTGGTGCGGCAGTTGCAGGCGCGCAGCGTCAAGCGCGAATACCTGGCCGTGGTGCATGGCCTCATCGAGCGCGACGGCGCGGTGGACGCGCCGGTGGGCCGCGACCCGGCGAACCGCGTGCGCATGGCGGTGGTGGACGATGGCAAGGCCGCGCGCACCCGCTACCGCGTGCTGGAACGTTTTACCGCCCCCCGCGCGACGCTGGTGGAGTGCAGCCTGGACACCGGCCGCACCCACCAGATCCGGGTGCACATGCAGTCCATCGGCCACTCGCTGTGGGGCGACCCGGTGTACCGCGCGGGCAGCGGTGCGCGCAAGGGACCGTCGTTCGCCCGGCAGGCGCTGCACGCCGCGCGCCTGAGCTTCAACCATCCGGACAGCGGCGAGCGTATGGCCTTCGAATCGCCCGTGCCTGCGGACATGCGCGAGTTGCTGGTCGCCCTGCGCGCGTTGACATGAACTCGCCCTGGTTCGTTCCCGACTGGCCGGCGCCGCGCCGGGTGCGCGCGCTGTGCACCACGCGTCAGGGCGGCGTGAGCGCCGGGCCGTACGCCGGCTTCAACCTGGCGCAGCATGTGGGCGATGCACCCGGGAACGTCGCCGCCAACCGCGCCTTGCTGCGCAAGCAGCTTCCCTCGGAGCCCTTGTGGCTGAACCAGGTGCACGGCATCGCGGTGGCCGAGTACCGTGAGACATCTTCCCCACCCACCGCCGACGCGGCCGTGGCACGCGGCGCCAATCAGGTGCTTGTCATCATGAGCGCCGACTGCCTGCCCGTGCTGCTCGCCGACAAGGAAGGGTCGGTGGCGGCGGTGGCGCATGCAGGGTGGCGCGGGCTTGCGGGTGGCGTGATCGAGCGGGCGGTGGAGGCCATGCACGTCCCGCCCGGCGAAGTGCTGGCCTGGCTTGGGCCGGCCATAGGTCCGGGCGCGTACGAAGTGGGAGAAGACGTTCGACAGGCGTTCGTGAAGGTCGATGCGCAAAGCTCCGCCGCTTTCACCTCGAAGTCAGACGGCAAATATCTTGCCGACTTATATGCCCTGGCGAGAATGCGCCTGGACAGGCTGAGGGTGAAAGCAGTCTATGGCGGTGATGCCTGCACCTATAGCGAACCCGGGCGCTACTATTCCTATCGGCGCGATGGCGCCACCGGCCGCATGGCCAGCCTCATCTGGATTACCCCCGACTGAGCGCACTGTCAGGCCGGCTTAATATGCCTGCCGTATGCTGCGCACCAACCCGCCGCGCGGAGCGCGGCGCCTCGTCAAAGCCATGGCGCTAAAACATTGAAGCATCCGGTGCATCACGGACTAAAGGGCGCCATCGGGCTGCTGCTATTGGCCGGCTCGTCACTTGCTATCGGGCAGGCCGCGAATGAACCGGTCAGGGACACCGCGGTTGAGAATATCGGCGCCCACTATCAAACCACCTATGTCTTTCAGCGCAAGCCCGCCTTCTCAGCAAATTACTCCGGCCCCAACAGCCTGTCGCCTGACGCCGAGCGCAGTTACACCCTGACCGCCGGCGCGGCCTTCGGCGTGCGGCCGTGGCGCGATACCGAGCTGTATTTCGACCCGGAAATGGCCCTGGGCCTGCCCATGTCCGACCTCACCGGGCTGGCCGGTTTCCCCAGCGGCGAGTTGTCGCGCGCGGCGGGGCGCAACCCGACCTTCTATCGCCAGCGCCTGTTCCTGCGCCGGACCTGGAACCGGGGCGGCGGAAGCGAAGCGCTGGAGTCCGGCTTCAACCAGCTCGCCTCCCGCGTGGACCGCGACCGCTTCGTGCTCACGGCCGGCAATTTCTCGCTGCTCGACCTGTTCGACGACAACCGCTACGCCCACGATCCGCGCATGCAGTTCATGAACTGGTCGCACATGACCTACGCCGCCTACGACTACGCGGCCGATGCGCGCGGCTACGCCTGGGGCGTCGCGGGTGAATGGTACGCCGGCGACTGGGTGCTGCGCCTCGCGCGCATGACCGTGCCGCGCGAGCCCAACCAGCAGCGGCTGGACTATCAGATCTTCAAGCATTACGGCGACCAGGTGGAACTGGAGCATGGCCATCGCCTCGCCGGCCGCGAAGGCAAGCTGAGGCTGCTGGCCTGGCGCGGCCGCGGCCTGCTGGCGAAATTCGACGACGCGCTGGCGCTGGCCGCTTCCTCAGGCGGCGTTCCCGACATCAACGCCGCGCGCTCGGGCGTGCGCACCAAGTACGGCCTGGGCGTCAACGCGGAACAGGACCTTGGCCGAGGCGTCGGCGGCTTCGTTCGCGCCATGTGGGCCGACGGCGGCACCGAAACCGAATCGTTCACCGAGGCCGACCGCTCGCTCGCCGGCGGACTGTCGCTGGCCGGCGCGGCGTGGGACCGGGCCGAGGACGTCCTGGGCGTCTCGCTGGCCTGGAACGGCCTGTCGCAGGCGCGCCGGCGCTACCTGGAGGCGGGCGGCATTTCCTTTTTCATCGGCGATGGGGCGCTGAACTACCGGCCCGAGGCGATAGTGGAGGCGTACTACAGCATCGCGGTGGGCCGCAAACTGTGGCTGTCCCTGGATGCGCAGCGCATTGCCCACCCTGCCTATAACGCCAACCGCGGTCCGGCGGTGGTGCTGGGGCTGCGGCTGCACGCCGATTTCTAGCGGGCTGTTGAAAAATGCTTTCCTCGTCACTCGGGCTTGATTCCGACCGAATTGGCGACTTCGGTCCAGGCCCTTGTGTCCGCTTCGAGTTTGCGTTTGAACTCCGCGGGTGTGCTGCTCACCAACTCGGTGCCGCGACCTTGCGCAACCTTCTGCATGTCCGGCGCGGCCGCATAACGGGACACTTCGACCGCGAGGGCATCGACGACCCGAGCAGGAGTAGACGCCGGCGCCAGCATGCCGTTCCAGCTGTTGCCCGGGATGGCCCAACCTTTTTCCGCCGCTGTAGGCACGTCGGGAAATAGCGGCGAGCGCCGCTCGCCGGCCACCAGTATGGGACGCAGCGGTGCCCCGCCGTCGATCTGGCCCTTCACAGTCGAGTTGAAGCCGGCATTTACCATTTGAACATCATTGCGCATAAGCGCCGTCACGTACTGGATTTGCCCGGCATAGGGTATTTCCGTCATACGGATGCCGTTGGCGCGGAGAAATGCTTCGGCAATCAACATGGTGGTGTTGCGCCCGGCGGAGCCGTAGTTGAGCTTGCCCGAATTGGCCTTCACGTAGGCGACGAATTCGTCCAGGTTTTTTGCGGGCACCATGGTGTTGATCATCAGGCCGCCGTACGCATTCGTCACCAGGGACACAGGCGCCAAATCCTTGGCGGGATCGAAGGTCATGTTCAGGGTGAAGATCTTGAAGGTGGTGATTCCGGCCGTGACAAACAGCAGCGTATGGCCGTCGGGTGCCGACTTCACCACGTAGTCGGCTGCGATCACCCCCCCGGCGCCGGGCCGCCCCTCGACAACAACCGGCTTCTTCCAACTCCTCTCGGATAGAAACTGCGCCAGGAAACGCGCTTCGACTTCCGGCGGGCTGCCGGCGGGAAACGGGACAATCAGGGTTACGGCCTTGCTGGGGTACTCCTGTGCTGACGCCGGAGGGAAAACACCCGCGCCCAATAACGCACACAGCAGCCCTGCCACGCGGCCCCGGCGGCTACGCAACATGATCTTCAGCATTGCTTTTCCCTCCTTTTGACTCGGATGTGCGGACTGGAAGATTGTCCAGAATCTCGTGGTTCTGCAATTTCTCATGGCGGAACTGTGTCCATCAGTTCACACACCGGATCGTCGACCAGTGCGACTTGAACGTCCACCTGGGTAGCACAGCCGGGACAGTAAAAGTGGCGCACGCAATAACGCTCGCTACCGGGATAACAATCGCCCATGACGAAGCGGGCGCCTGTACTCAACTGGCGCATTTTGAGATGAAGGTACAGCGGTTCGCCTACGGCGCAAATGCGCGTGCCGCAGTGCGAGCACAGCACGTTTGCGGAGGCGCCGGCGTGCTGCTCCTGCGCTTCGAAATGCGACGAGAGCCGGCGGCCGTTGCGGCGATGGTCGCGCGGGCGGGGCATATCGCCACCCAGCCGGTCGCGGCGAATTTCCAGCCGGAGTGCCGACGTCGCACCGGTATCGACTTCGGGTTCCGATCCCGATATTGCGGCGCGCAGCACCACGCCGTAGTCGCGGCGGGCACCCGCCTCGCTTACCAGGCCTTCCAGCACATCTTCCAGCACCGCCGCCGGATCCCGGTCGAGTGGGTCGCCATAGCCGCCGCCTCCCTGCGAGGAAAATACGTACACTTGGCCTGTCGCCACTTTTTGGCCAACCACGGGTGCCTTCAGTTCAACGC
>DATNCF010000463.1:0-9313 GCA_035571675.1 Burkholderiales bacterium
GACACCGAGACGCACCGCCTGCCCCTTGACCGCATGGGCATGGTGCTGTTGATCGTCTGGGTGGGATCGCTGCAGGTGCTGCTCGACAAGGGCAACGAGCTGGACTGGTTCAACTCCGGGCTGATCCAGGCGCTGGCCGTGGCGGTGGTGATGGGCTTCATCCTGTTCCTGATCTGGGAGCTGACCGAGAAACATCCGCTGGTGGACCTGACGCTGTTCTCGGTGCGCAATTTCACCCTCGGGGTGTTTGCCCTGGCCTTCATGTTCTCCACCATGATGGCCATCAACCTCATTTCCACGCTGTGGATGCAGACCGAGCTGGGCTACACCGCGCAGTGGGCGGGCTACGTCGCCTCGGGGGCGGGCATCATGATGCTCGTCACCGGGCCGGTGGTGGGCCGCAATGCCCACCGCTTCGACCCGCGAGTGCTGGCGAGCACCGCCCTCGCCATCATGGCCGCCTCGGCCGTGTACCGCTCGCGCTTCAACAGCAACCTGGATTTCGGCACTCTCATCGTCCCGCAGTTCATCCTTGGCTTCGGCATGTCCTTCATGTTCGTGCCCGTGATCGGCATCATCATGGGCAACATCGAGCCGCGCCGCCTGGCCGCCGCCGCCGCCATGCAGAACTTCATGCGCGCCATGTTCGGCAGCTTCGGCACCTCGCTGTCGGTAGCCATGTGGTCGCGGCGCGAGGCCCTGCACCACAGCCAGCTCGCCGACCACGCAAATACCTATAGCGCGCCGGGACATGATTTCGCCCAGTCCATGGCCGCCGCCGGCATGCCACAGGATCAGGGTTGGGCGCTGTTCGACCGCATCCTGTCGGTGCAGACCTATACCCTGGCCATGAGCGACGTGAGCCTGATGTGCGCCGGGGTGCTGATCGCCGCGCTGGTGCTGGTGTGGCTGGCGCGACCGCCGTTCAGGCGAGGAACAGGGCCGGTGGCGATGGATTAGTGTGTTATCGGGTGAAAACCAAGGTTCGCCCGCTTAAACGGCAATCACCTGGTTCTTGCCCGAAGCCTTTGCCGTATACAGCCCTCTGTCCGCCCTGTCCAATGTCGCCTCGCGCGCCTCGCCGTCGACGCGCTGGGTGAGACCGGCGCTGAAGGTGATCAGCACCCGCGCGTTGTTGTACAGGAAGAAGCGCCGCGTGAGTTCGCGCTGCATGCGGGTCATGACCAGCCGGGCTTCGTCCATGGTGGTGGCGGGCAGCAGCACCACGAATTCCTCGCCGCCGTAGCGCGCCACCACGTCCGAAGGCCGCAGCGCGCCGCGGATCACCGCGGCCAGGTGCACCAGCGCATCGTCGCCGGCGACGTGGCCGAGCTTGTCGTTCAATTGCTTGAAATTGTCCACGTCGAGCAGCGCCAGGCACACGCCCTTGCCCTGCCGGCCGCAGCGCGCCACTTCCACGTCCCACGCCTCCTCGAAGCCGCGGCGGTTGAGCACGCGCGTGAGCGGGTCTTCCTTGACCAGGGCGCTCACCGCCTCCAGCTCCTGCTGCAGGGAACGGATGCGCTTTTCGTAGTCGGACGCCTGGATGCGGGCGTTCTGCAGCTCGTCGCGCGTGCGCAGCATGTCGGTCTGCATGCCGCGCGTGTCCTCCATCACCTGGTCGATGACTTCCGACAACTGGGCGATGTCCTCGGCGCCCTTGATGCGCTCGGCGTGCCGGCCGATGCGCTCGTAGTATTCGCCGGTGTTCGAGGCCGTGGCGCCCAGGCGGTCGATGAAGCCGGCCAGCATCTCCTTGAAGGCGTGCTTGGCCTGGTCAAGGCTGTGCTTGAGCGTGCCCTGCTTGTAGACGATTTCGCGGAACTCGCGCTCGGCGCGGCGGATGGCCTTGGCGTCGAGCGGGCCGGCGAGCAGGCCGCGCACGCGCTCCAGCTGCCCGGCCAGCCAGCGGTCGTCGGCGACCAGCTCGCCCACGTTGTTCAGCACCAGTTCCACCAGGCCTGCCAGGCCGCTCATGAGCTGGGCCTGGCTTTCCCCGGACAGCTCCAGGCGTATCCAGAACTGGCGCAGTTCCTGGGCGTAGCGGCCCAGGGCCTCGGGTGTGCCTGCCTCGCGGGAGCGCGCCGCCAGCGCGCGCGCCTCGGCCAGCAGCTCCGGGCTGTAGCCCAGGCGCTCCACGATGCCGTATTGCAGGGTGCTGTGCAGCAGTTCGCGCAGGGCCGCGAGCGCCTCGCGCTCGTTGGCGACGGTGAGGGGCTGCGCCGCGGCCTCGCGGGCGCTTGGGAGGTCGGGTTCGTCGCCCATGGCCTGCGCGCCCTCGCCCGGGGCGCGGGCCCCGTCCGGCTGTTCGGCGCTCCACGACTTCACTAGCCCGGACAGGCGGATGCGCAGCTTGTCGCTGTCGAAGGCGAAGGCCGACAGCACGTGGTTGAGGCTTTCGTTCTTGCGCGCCCGGGTGACGTTGGGATGGCGCGCTTCGAGGCCGTACAGCAGGTCGCGCAGCAGTTCCGCCCAGGTCGGGGAAATGCGCGGCGAACCCGGGCCGGCCTCGCCCTGCGCGACCGCCAGCGCGACCAGCGCGTCGCCGGCGCGGTCCCAGTGCCGCTCGGCCAGGGCCTGCTCGAACTTGTCGCGCTGCGCCGCGGGCAGCGCCCCGCCCAGGCGCGACAGCATGCGCTGCACGGCGCCGGCGTCGGGAACAGCTTCGCCGCCGATCTCGGCGTAAAGCTGGGCATAGTTCTCGGGCGTCGGCGGCATGCGCCGCTGCGCGAGCTGTTTGATGGTCTCGCGCGCGATCTCCGACGGCGGGGCGGCCGCGGCCGGCATGGCATGGGTTGTGATATCGGGTTGCATGTCCGGATAACGGCCGTTGCCGCCCCGACTCAAGCCGCTCGGAACGGCAAACAGACGGATTTCTTCAGCTCATTTCATTTCGTTCACGTCGGGGCCGGTCACAGGTAGTCGAACAGGCTCAGCTTGCTGATCAGCGCGTAGGACTGCTGCGCGGCCTGCAACGACAACTGTCCCGCGCTCAGATCGCTGGCGGCCTTGGCGTAGTCCACATCCTCCAGCGTGGTCAGTTGCTGGCTGTAGATCACATCCTGGCTGGAATTGGCCGAGCCCAGCATATCCAGTTCGGCCAGGGAGGCGCCCACTTTGGCGCGGCTGCCGTGCATCTGGTCGGCGGCGTTGTCCAGGCCGCAAATGGCCTGGGCCACCGCCATGGACAGCTGCGCCCGCGAGGCGGTGGAATTGGCCGGCGTCTGCAGCGCCGTGATGGCGTTGCGCAGCGTGGTGAACACGCCCTGGTTGACGCTGGGAACGGCATTGAACGTGTCGCCGTCGGCCGGGCTGCCCGTGATGGACAGTTGCATGCCCGCCACGGCGATGTTGCCGTCGGCCGGAAAGGCGCTGGCGCTGGACAGCGTGGTGCCGAGCGTGGTGTCCAGCACGTCGTAAGTGACCGCGCCGGCGCTGTTGTGGAACACCAGTTGATAGGCATGGCCGGTGAGCGCGCTGGGGTCAATCACCGAGCCCGGCCCGATCACGCCGCTGCCGGCGTTGGAGGCGGCGCCGGATGTGGCGAACACGCCATTGCCGGTGGGAATACGCTCGAACAGGTTGGCGCCGTTTTCTCCCACTGGAATCTGGCGCGAACTGGCCACCTGCAGCAGCCGCTGGCCCTGGTCGCCGTTGTAGGCGGCGCCGGCGGCCGTCTGGCTATAGGGCTGGGCCGTGTCGCGGTTGCCGCCGAACAGGTACGAGCCGCTGGAATCCTTCATGTTGGCCATGCCCATGAGCTGCTGGAAATCGGCTTCCAGGGTCTGGGCGATGGCGGCGCGGTCGGAGTCGGACAGACTGGTGTCGCCCGCCTGCACGAGGCTGGTGCGCGCGGACTCGTACAGGTTGGCGATGCTGGACATGGCGCTGTCGGTCATCTGCAGGCGCGACTTGGCGGTGTCCATGTTGCGCGCGTACTGCTGCCCCAGCGCCTGGACCTGGGTGGTGCGCAGCGCCTGCGCCGCGGCCACCGGGTCGTCGGAAGGCGTGAGCATGCGCTGTCCCGTGGACAGCTGCTGCTGGGTATGCAGCAGTTCCGCCTGCTGGCGCTGCATGGTGTCGACGTTCTGGCTGTAGATCTGTTGGGTGGCGATGCGCATCAGCCCTCCAGTTTCAGGATGGTGTCGAACAAGGTGCCGGCCATGGCGATGATCTTGCCGGCCGCTTGATAGGCCTGCTGGTAGCGCAGCAGATTGGCGGCTTCCTCGTCGAGGTTGACACCGCTCACGCCCTGCCGCGCCTGCTCCACGCTGGAAAACAGCGCGGCCTGGGCGCCGCTGGCGACCTTGGCGTCCTGGGCCTGGTTGCCCACGGCGCTGACCAGTTGCACGTAGGCGTTCTGCAGCGAAGTGCCGCCTACCAGCGCGGCGTTCTGCAGGTTGGCCAGCGCCAGGGCGTTGCGGTTGTCGCCGCCGCCGCCGGTATTGGCTTTTACCGTGAGCGTATCGCCCGCGGCGGGCACGCCGGACATCTGCAGCGTCCAGCCGTTGAAGCTGATCGAGCCGCCCGGGGTGTAGGTGAGCCCCGTGGGATTGCCCGTGCCCGTGCCGCTCACATCGAACGTGGTGGGCGAGGTAAAGGTGATGGTGACAGTCTGCTGCAGGTTGGGGTCGGGCGGCGGGCCGCTCACGGTGGTGGAGTCGGCCGCCACGGTGCCACTGTTGCCCAAGGCGGCGGCGGCCTGGATGGGCTGCGCCGCGGCAATCAGCGAGGGGTCGGTGATGGCCATGCGCATGCCGCCCGCGCCGGCGCGGGTGGGCTCGATGAGGAAGCTGTCGCCCGCGGCCATGCTGCCCGAGGCGATGGACAGCGTCACCCCGTCCACGCTCTGCGGCAAGCTGGCGAAGGTGGACACGTTGCCGTCGGACAGCCGCTTCAGGGTGTAGTTGGTGCCGTCGTAGCTGAGCTGGTAGTCGCTGCCGGTCAGCGCGCCGTACGAGGACATGCCGGCGGTCAGAGTCGCTGTCCCGGTGTTGGCCGCCGTGCTGAAAGTGAGCGGCTGGCCGGCGTTAAAAATATTCCCGCCCAGGTTGCCGTTGAGGTCCTGGCCCAGCTTGTTCTGGTCGTTGAAGGCCGTGGACAGCGCCACCGCGATGCGCCCCAGGGCGTTCTGCGCCGTGTTCAGGGCGGTGTCGCGGAAGCTGAGCAGGCCGCCGAGCTGCCCGCCGGACAGATTGCTCGACGCTATCTTCACCGTGCCCGCAGCGCCCTTGACCACCACCTGCACCTGGGCCGGATCGGGATCGCCCGCCACCACGGCCAGCTTGCTCGCCCCGTCGCCCATCACCAGCGGCTGGCCGTTGCCGATGAGCACGTTGTAGCTGCCGTCGCTGGCGGTGTTGACTTGCACGTTGACCAGCTTGGACAGCTCGCTCACCAGCTCGTCGCGCTGGTCGAGCAGGTCGTTGGGCTGGCCCTGGGTGGCGGAGCCGGCGTTGGAAGCCAGGATGCGGTGATTCACCGCGGCGATCTGCGCGGCCAGGGTGTTGACCTGCGACACCGTGTCGGTGACGCGGCTGGACACGTCGGAACGCTGCGCGTCGAGCTGGCCGTTGATGGACTGGAAGCGCGCGGCCAGGGCCTGGGCCTGCGACAGCATGGCCTGGCGCGCGGCGTAATCCGACGGGTTGGAGGCCAGGTCCTGCACGCTGTTGAAAAAGCTGCTGATGGCCGGCGACAGGCCGGCGCTGGAATCGCCCAGCAGCGAATCGACCTGGCTGATCTGGTCGGAAAAGGTCTGCATTTGCGCCGACGAGGCCTGCGCCTGCCAGGACTGGGCCTGCAGGAAAGCGTCGTAGCTGCGCCGCACGTCGGTGACGCTCACGCCGCGGCCAAAGTAGCCCGCGCCCGTGTATTGCGGCAGGTTGTTGGCCTGGAGAATGGACTGGCGGCTGTACCCCGGCGTGTTGACGTTGGTGATGTTGTGGCTGGTGGTCTGCAGCCCGGCCTGGGCCGCCGACAGGCCGCTGATGCCTATGCCCAGAATGGAATTAGCCATGGCGCCCTCCGCCCATGCGGTTGCCTGGGTTGCCGCGGCGGTTCATGGCCGAGCCTCCCCTCCCGCAACCCATCAAGCCACCCCGCGCATGCTGCCGCCGTGGATGATGCGCGCGATCTTCTCGGCGTAGCGCGGGTCGGTGGCGTAACCCGCGCGCTGCAGCGCCGAGGCGAACCCGCCGGCATCCTGGCCCTGCGCCAGCACGTTCTTGTAGCGCGCGCTGCCGGTAAGCAGCTTGGCGTAGTCGGAGAAGGAATCGGCGTAAGAGTCGTAGGCGCGGAAGCGCTGCACCACTTTCTGCGGCACGCCGTTCACGTATTCGGTGGTCACGGCCTGCACCGTGGGGCCCTTCCAGTCGCGGCCGGCCTTGAGCCCGAACAGGTTGTGGCTGGCCGTGCCGTCGGCGCCGCGCACTTCCGACTTGCCCCAGCCCGACTCAAGCGCCGCCTGGGCGAGCACGAAGCGCGCCGGGACGCCGGTGGCGGCCTCGGCGGCGCGCGCCGCCGGCAGCATGGTGGCCACGAAGGATTCGGCCTGCGGCGAGGTGTCGGCCGAGGTGGCGGTTTTGACGTTGGTCTGCAGCTTCTCCAGCGCGGCGCGAACCCCGGAGTTGGCATTCTGCTTGGCCGCGCCGTTGGCGCCGGCCGCGCCATTGACACCGGCCGCGCCGGCCCCGCCCAGGCCGGGCGCCTTGCCCATGTTGCGCGACAACTGCTTCACGATCATGTCGGCCAGGCCCAGGCCGCCGGCGCTGGCATTCGACGACAGCGCCTGCGCCAGTTGCTGGTCCAGCATGCCGGTATAGGCCCGCGAGGCGTCGCTGTCCATGGCGCCGTCCTGGCCCACGGTGTCGCGCATGCTTTTGAGCATCATGTTCATGAACACCGACTCGAACTGGCTGGCGACCTTCTTGAGCGACTGGTCGGGGTTGTCGCGGGCGCTGCGCTTCAAGTCGGACAGCGCCCGGGCATCGAGCGCGAACGAGCTGTCGATGGAGTTGGTCGGGTTGCTCATGGTGAAATCAGATAATTTCCAATTCGGCGCGCAGCGCGCCGGCGGCCTTCATGGCCTGCAGAATGGCCAGCAGGTCCTGGGGGGTGGCCCCAAGCGTGTTGAGCGCCTTCACTACCTCGGACAGCTTGGCGCCGGCCTCCACCATCATCAGGTTGCCGCCGTCCTGGCGGATCTGGATGTCGGTTTTTTCGGTGACCACGGTTTGCCCGCCCGTGGACAGCGCGGTGGGCTGGCTGATGACCGGGGTGCTCTGGATGCTCACCGACAGGTTGCCGTGCGCGATGGCGCAGGTCTCGATGGACACCGCTTGCGTCATGACCACCGAGCCGGTGCGGGCGTTGATGATGACCCGCGCGCTGCCGGCGGCCACGTCCACGGCCAGGTTTTCCAGCTTGCCGAGAAAAGCCACGCGCTCGTTGGGCGTGGCCGGCGCGCGCACTTCCACCACGCGGCCGTCGAGCGCGCTCGCCACGCCCTCGCCCATGGCCTGGTTGATGGCCACGGCGATGCGCCGCGCGTTGTCGAAATCGGTGCTGTTCAGCTCCAGACGCACGCTGCCGCCCTGGGCAATGGCGGTGGGCACCGAGCGCTCCACGGTCGCACCGGCGGGAATGCGGCCGGCGGAGAGGTGGTTGACCTGCACCGAGCTGCCGCCTTGCGCGGCGCCCGCGCCGCTGACCAGCACGTTGCCCTGCGCCATGGCGTAGACGTTGCCGTCGGCGCCCTTGAGGGGCGTGAGCAGCAGCGTGCCGCCGCGCAGGCTCTTGGCATTGCCCATGGAGGACACCGTGATGTCGAGCTGCTGGCCGGGGCTGGCGAAGGGCGGCAGCATGGTCGTCACCATCACCGCCGCCACGTTCTTCAACTGCAGGCTGGTGCCGGGGGGCAGGTTCACGCCCAGCTGCGACAGCATGGCCACGATGCTCTGCACGGTGAAAGGCGTCTGGGTGGTCTGGTCGCCCGAGCCGTCCAGGCCCACCACCAGGCCGTAACCGATGAGCTGGTTGGGCCGCACGCCCTGGATGCTGGCCAGGTCGCGGATGCGCTCGGCGCCTTGGGCGGGAGAAACGGCCGCCAGCGCGGCGAACACGCCGGCCAGCAAGGCGATGAGCCAACCCCTCGGCAGGAATTTCATATGGGCCTCAGAAGGGAAGGACGGACAGGAAAAAGCGCGCCAGCCAGCCCATGGTCTGCGCCTCGTCGATGGCGCCCTTGCCGCGGTAGTCGATGCGCGCGTCGGCGATCTGGGTGGAATTGATGGAGTTGCCGGAGACGATCTGCGCCGGGTTGACCACCCCGGACAGGCGGATGGTCTGGCTGTCGCGGTTCACACCCACCTGCTTCTCGCCCGACACCACCAGGTTGCCGTTGGGCAGCACTTCCACAACCGTCACCGTCATGGTGCCGGTGAAGGTGTTGGCGCTGCTGGTGGCGCCCTTGCCCTCGAACTTGTTGTCGGAGCTTGCGGTCAGGGTGTCGCCCTGCACGAACTTGCCGGGCAGGCCGAACACCTTGGGCACCGCCAGCGAGTTGCTGCCGGTGCGCTGGGAACTCGTGTCCGACGAGCGCGTGGCCGACAGGTTTTCGGTGATGACCACCACCAGGGTGTCGCCCACGCGGCGCGCGCGCCGGTCCTCGAACAGCGGCACGAAACTGTCCGAAGCGAAAATGGAACCGTTGGTGGCGGGCCGCTCCACCGCCGCCACGCGCAGCGGCTGCTCGGGCCGCGCCGTGGTGGGCTCGCGCACCGCCACCACGCCGTCCATGGCGCAGCCCGAGGCGAGCAGCGATGAAAACAAAGCCGCGCCCAGTGAAGCGCGGGTCGGCGACTGCACCGGGGTGCGTCGGGACAGCAGAAGAAACAGCAGGGCAAACATGCTATGGGTCCTCACAACTGGGTCAGGCGCTGCAGCATCTGGTCGGATGTCTGGATGGCCTTGGAATTGATTTCGTAGGCACGCTGGGTCTGGATCATGTTCACCAGCTCCTCGGCCACGTTGACGTTGGAGGTCTCGACGTAGCCCTGGTTGAGCAGGCCCATGCCGTTCAGCCCTGGCGCGCCGGTGCTGGCATTGCCCGAGGCCGCGGTCTCGAGAAACAGGTTCTGACCCTGCGCGGAAAGGCCGGCCGCATTGATGAAGTTCGCCAGCTGCAGCGTGCCCACCTGGGTGGGCGTGGCGCTGCCGGTCTGGGTGACGCTCACCGTGCCGTCGGCGGCCACGGTGATGGTCTGCGCGTTGGCGGGGATGGTGATGGCCGGCTGCACCGGGTAGCCGTTGG
>DATNCF010000464.1:0-3300 GCA_035571675.1 Burkholderiales bacterium
TGAAGCCCGGCGCCACGGCGTTGCTGCGCGGCTTGCCCTTGAAGCGCGTGGCCAGATTGCGCGTGTAACCGGCGATGGCGCTTTTCGCGGCGGGATAGAAGGGCTGCGTGTTGGTGCTGCCACCCTGGAAGTTGCCCGCCACCGAGGAAATGCTCACCACGCTGGCCGCATCGTTTCCGTGGCGCTCCAACCAACTCGTGGTGACGCGGTGCACGCTGCCCACCGCGAGCAGCAAGCTGTCGTAGAAAGTCGCGGTGGACGTGCTGCCCGGCCCGGCGTTGTTGACCAGGTAGCGGCACGGGCCGAGCCCCCGGCTCTCGTCCCAGGCGCGGTTCACCGCCGCGTCCTCGCCCACGTTTGCCGCCACGGCCACGGCCTTGCCGCCCGCGGCCTCGATCTCGGCGGCGGTCTGCTTCGCGCCCGCGGCGTCCATGTCCCAGACGCCCACGGCCAAGCCCGACTTGGCGGCCATGAGGGCCGTGGCCTTGCCGATGCCGCTGCCGGCGCCCGTCACCACGATGCCTTCGCCGGCCTGGAAACCCAGCCCGCGCAGGTCGTACAAGGGACCATGCAGCGGCTGGTTCAGTTTGTTCTTGCTCATGCGCTCTCCTCGATCAAGTGACCATCCACTATAGCGAGCGCGCACCGGCGTGACAAAGGTCTTTTATTGGCGCGGAACCAACCATCCCTTCCATGCCGCCCAGGCACTGACGGCGCCGTACACCACCAGTCCCAGCGCAAGCGCAGTGAAGACGCCTTGGGCGCCAGTCCCCCAGCGCAGCGCCAGCCAGCCGCCAACGGCGGCGACGCACAGGCGCAGGAGATTGGCGGTCAGCGGCCACGCCATGCGGCCGGCGCCTTGCGTGGCGAAGTACAGCGCCAGGCCCAGGCCGAACAGGCCGTATACCGGGCCCACGGTGCGCAGATATTGCGCGCCGGTCGCCAGCATGGCCGGTTCATGGCCGAACAGTTCCAGCCATGCCAGCGGGAACGCGGCCGCAGCCACGCCGATGACCTCGGTAATGGCGGCGGCGATGAGCGCGCCGATCCACGCCACGCGATAGGCCCGTGCCCGCTGACCCGCGCCGAGGTTTGTGGCCACCATGGTCACCAAGGGGGCGCCAAGGCCGAAGACCAGCGGCACCAGCAGGTACTCGAGCCGGGCGCCGGTGCCGTAGCCCGCGATGGCGCCGCTGCCGAACCCGCCGACCAGAGCCGTGGCAATGGCCACGGTGAGATTGGTCTGCACCGTGCTCACGGCTGAAAGCAAGCCCACGCGCAGGATGCCTTTGGCCATGCTCCAGCGCAGGGCGAGGCGCGCCGCTTTCAACCGCACCACCGCGCGGCCGGAGCACAGGTACAACGCGAAGGCCGCGCTGCCCAAGGCGTAGTAGGCGAGCAGCGCGGCGGCTCCCCCGATGACGCCGAGCCGTGGAAAAGGGCCCAGTCCGAAAATCAATGCCGGAGACAGCGGCACCACCACCACGGCACCGGCCACCGTCACCGCGGCGGGCACCATCATGTTGCCCGTGCCGCGGACGATGCTGGCCAGGGAGTTGAACAGCCACACCAGGACGGCGCCGGCAAACACCACGTTGGAATAGCCCAGGGCCGCGTCGAGCGTGGCGCCTTGTCCGCCCATGGCCGAGTAAACGGCGCGCCCGCACACCAGCATGACCGCCGTGAACACCAGGCCAAAACCCGCGCCGATGGCAAGCGCGTGCCAAGCCAGGGCTTCGGCTTCGGCCTGCCGCGCCGCGCCGAGCGCGCGACCAACGGCCGAGGAAATGCCGCCGCCCATGGCGCCCGCGGACATCATCTGCATCAACATCACCAGCGGAAACACCAGTGAAACACCGGCCAGGGCGGCGGTGCCCAGCCGGCCCACGAAGTAGGCTTCAACCAGCCCCACCGCGGTCTGCACGACCATGACCAGCACCGTGGGAACGGCCAGCCGCAGGAGCGTTGCCGCAATGGGGCCGTCCAGCAACCGGCGGGTGCGCGCATCCATGCCTGCCGTGGCGGGCGTGGATGGCGTCGTGCCGGCGCGAAAGGCCGGAGTGTGGAGCGTCGCGGATACCTGGGAGGCCATGGCCGGATCTCGGATGCAGAGTTGAAACGAACTTGAAATAATGTGTATATACGCGTAATATAGGCGCATATGCTCTTATTGTCAAAACCGCTTCCATGCACAGGTTGAACATGCATCCATCCGCTGCGGGCAAGCCGAATGCCGCCTCGGACTGCCATTGCGCCGCCCTTCGCCAGGCAGCTCGCCACGTCACGCAGTTCTATGACGAACTGATGGCACCCGTCGGCCTGCGCATCTCGCAGTATTCCGTCCTCGCGCGTCTGGAAAGACTGGGGCCGCAAAGCGTGAATGCGCTTGCCGCGCTCATGGTCATGGACCGCACCACCGTGGGCCGCAACGTGCTTCCGCTGGAGCGCGATGGCCTCGTTGCCATACGCCCAAGCCCCACCGACCGCCGCGCCAAGGAACTGAGCATCACGGCGGCCGGAAGGGAACGCTATCGTGCCGGCCGCCGGCAATGGCAGAGGGCACAGGCCGGGTTTGAGGCCAGGTTTGGCGCCAAGCGCGCTGCCGAGTTGCGGGCCGTGTTGCGCGACGTGGTTTCCACGGAGTTCACCCCTGAAGCTTGACCCGGCGGAGGGGGATTGATCGAGGGATCATGTCCGAAAACGGCCAGCATTGCGCCGGGCACGGCGCTAGACTGCGGGCCATGGAACTCGATCCCAAGCAATGCTACGCGGCCATCTGCGCCCGCGATGCGCGCTTCGATGGCACGTTCTTCGTGGGCGTGTCCACCACCGGGGTGTATTGCCGGCCGGTGTGCCGGGTGCGCACGCCGGGGCGCGATCGCTGCAGCTACTACAGCAGCGCCGCCGCCGCCGAAGCCGCGGGTTATCGTCCCTGCCTGCGCTGCCGGCCGGAACTGGCGCCCGGCGCCGCGCCTTCCGACGCGGTGCGGCGCGTGGCGCGGCAGGCCGTGGCGCGCATCGAATCCGGCGGCCTGGAAGAGGGCGGCATGGAAGCGCTGGCCGCCGAGCTCGGCCTGTCGTCGCGCCAATTGCGCCGGAACATCGAGCGCGAGTACGGCGTGGCGCCCGTGGAACTGGCGCAGACGCGCCGGCTGCTGCTGGCCAAGCAGCTCATCACCGACACGCGGCTGTCCATGACCGACATTGCCTTCGCCAGCGGCTTTGCCAGCGTGCGCCGCTTCAATCACCTGTTCCGCCACCGCTATCGCCTGCAACCCTCGGCGCTGCGCCGCGGCCAGG
>DATNCF010000465.1:0-12525 GCA_035571675.1 Burkholderiales bacterium
TGGCGCTGGGCCTCGGTGAGAGCGGAGAAACGCAGGCTCCGATGGGCCGCGCGATCATCGGGGGAGTGCTGACATCGACGCTGCTTACGCTGGTCGTCGTGCCGGTCATCTACACGTATCTCGACCGTTTCAACGAATGGCACCGCGCCCGGAAAGCGCGGCACACCGCGCGCATCACCGACGCGCCTGCTCCGGGCGATTGACATGCGATAATGCGCGGCGCCGCGAGGCCGACCGCGCGCGGCGCGACCGGTGGCCTGGCATCGCGAGGAGGCTGGATGGATTTCGAGCAGGCGCGGTTCAACATGGTCGAGCAGCAGATCCGCACCTGGGACGTGCTCGACCAGGACGTGCTCGATCTGCTGTACGTGGTGCGGCGCGAGGATTTCGTGCCCGCCGCCTGCCGCGAACTGGCTTTTTCCGACCTGGAGATCCCCCTGGTGCCCGAAGCCGCTCACGACGGCAACGACAGCCGGCGCATGTGGCAGCCCAAGATGGAGGCGCGCGTGCTGCAGGAACTGGGGCTGAAGAAATCCGACCGCGTGCTGGAAGTGGGCACGGGGTCCGGTTATTTCACCGCGCTCCTGGCGCACCGCAGCCAGCACGTGACCTCGGTTGAAATCAGCGCCGCGCTGCTCGCCCCGGTGGCGGCGCGCCTGGCGGCGCACGCCATCGACAACGTGGCCCTGGCCCAGGGCGACGCCGCGCAGGGCTGGAGCAAGGACGCGCCCTACGACGTGATCGTGCTCACCGCTTCCACGCCCATTGTGCCGCAGGCCGTGCTCGAGCAACTGAAGCCGGGCGGGCGGCTGTTCGCCGTGGTCGGCGATCCGCCCATCATGGCGGCGCGCCTGGTGACCTGCACCGAGCCGGGCTCGTACCGTTCGCTGGATTTGTTCGAGACCTGCATGGCGCCGCTGGTGAACGCGCTGCAGCCCAAACGCTTTTCCTTCTGATGCGGCCCCGTCTGCGCGCCATGTCCAAGCACACCCCCACCGTTTCGTCGCGGCCGGCGGGCGGCCGCCGGCTTGCCTTTCTCGCCCTGGCGGTGGCCGCGGCGCTGCCCATGGCATCGCACGCCGAAGACCTGCTGCAGATCTACCGCGACGCGCGCAACAACGACCCGGTGTTCGCCTCGGCGCGCGCCGCCCTGGACGCCGGGCGCGAGGCGCTGCCGCAGGGCCGCGCGCTCATCCTGCCCACTCTCAGCGCCACCGCGAACACGGTGTACAACGACGACTGGTTCGCCAGCCGCGCCGGCCCCACTGCCGGGCAGGTGTTCGACCGCAACTTCAATTCCAACGGCTGGACCGTCACGCTGTCCCAGCCGCTGTTCCGGCCCCAGAACTGGACCCAGTACAGGGAAGCCGAGTTCCAGGTGGCGCAGGCCGAAGCCAATTACGCGCAGGCCAGCCAGGATCTGATCGTGCGCACCGCCCAGGCCTATTTCGACGTGCTGGCCTCGCAGGACAGCCTGGCCTTCATCCAGGCGCAGAAGGCCGCCATCTCCGAGCAGCTCGCCCAGGCCAAGCGCAATTTCGAAGTGGGCACGGCCACCATCACCGACACGCACGAGGCGCAGGCGCGCTACGACCTGTCGGGGTCGCAGGAAATCGCCGCCCAGGCCGACCTGGAAATCAAGAAGCGCGCCCTGCAGCAGCTCATCGGCAAGCTGCCCGGCGGCCTCGCGCCGCTCAAGCCCAAGGTGGTTCTGACCACGCCCCAGCCCGAGGCCATGGAATCCTGGGCCGACGCGGCGCAGAAGCAGGCCTACGCCGTGCGCGTGCAGGAGGCGGCCGTGGAAATCGCCGACCGCGAAGTACAGCGCAACCGCCAGGCGCACCTGCCCACGGTGGATCTCGTGGCCGGCTACAGCCGCATCGGCCAGAACAACAGCGTGACCACGGGCATCGGCTTCGACCAGAAGGCGGCCACCATCGGCCTGCAGCTCGCCGTGCCCATCTATTCCGGCGGCGCGGTCAGCTCGCGCGTCCGCCAGGCCCAGGCGCTGCTGGAGAAATCCCGCTCCGACCTGGAGAACAGCCGCCGCAGCGTGGCGCTGGCGGCGCGCCAGTCGTACGTGGGCGTGACCAACGGCATCGCCCAGGTGAAGGCGCTGGAGCAGGCGCTGCTGTCGTCGCAGACGGCGCTGGATTCCAACAAGCTCGGCTACGAAGTGGGCGTGCGCATCAACATCGACGTCCTGAACTCGCAGCAGCAGGTGTTCCAGACCCAGCGCGATTTATCGGCAGCGCGTTACAACACCATCATGAACGGGCTTAAATTGAAGTCGGCGGCGGGGTCGCTCGGCGAAGCCGACGTAGAAGAAGTCAACAGGCTGCTCGGTTCGCAGTAACCCTGGGAACGGCTGCCCGGGGGAGCAAAACAACGGGCTCCCGCGCCCGGCATGCGCGATCTTTGATCCAGGTCAGACATTGGCATCGAACGGCAGGTGATACTTGCCTTTCAGTTCGAAAGAACGTCGATTTTCAATGAAACCCGGATTTGAGTGCCTGAACTGACAATCCTGTTCGGCGTGGTGTTCCTGCTCAACATCATCCCGGCATTCGCCCCGCCCACATGGATGGCGCTATCCTGGGTCGGCTTCCGCTATCCCCTGGTCAATCTGTTTGCGGTGGCGCTGGTTGCTTCCCTGGCCGCCACCTGCGGCCGTCTGGTGCTGGCAAAGATGTCTCGCGTCATCATTCGGCAACGCTTCATGAGCGACGCCATGCGTGGCAACATCGACGTCGTCAAAGCCGGGATCGAGCGCCATCGCACCCTGACCTTCAGCGCCTTCCTGGTTTACGCGTTCAGCCCGCTTCCATCCAATTACCTTTTCATTGCCTACGGCTTGACCAGCCTTCCGCTGTGGTTGGCAGCGCTGCCGTTCTTCGTCGGACGATGCGTGAGCTACGCGTTCTTCGCGCTTGCGGCGTCGCAGGTATCCCAGCATCTTGCGCTGGACGTAACCGAGACCCAGCCTTTTTTCGGAATCTATTTTGTAATTTCGCAGCTCCTTCTCCTCGGGCTTGTCGTGGCACTTATGCGCATTGACTGGAGTCACCTCGTAGCTGCCAAGCGCTGCCGCTGGCTCAGACCGGAAGCGGCCAGGCCGCTTTGAAGCGCGGCCGTTCTTCCACGTCAAAATGGATTTCGGTGTGAAAACCGTGAACGCACTTCTGGGCGCAAATCTGCCGTGAAAAAACGCCATCCGCCGGTTCACCAGATCGAGCTTCGGATATCCGAATTGTCGCAGTTGTTCAATTCCATGGATCCGACCCCGTTCCATCATCGCGATCTCGACACCGATGCCGAGGAGTTCCTGGAAAGCTGGGCGCTGGAATTTCCTGTGGACAGTCACTTCCGCATCGTGATCCATATGGAGCGGATGCCGGCGCAAGACCCCACCGAACTAGTTTCCGAGGCAATCCAGAACTACTTCAACTACAAGGCAATGCTTTCACGGCGCAATCTGCGCGTGCTGCTCGTGGAAGGACGTGCGAGCCTGCTGATCGGAATCGGCTTTCTCGCGCTGTGTCTGCTCGCTGCCGATTTCCTTTCCGGTTATTCGGACAATCCGTTTCTCAGGGTCCTGAAGGAGAGCCTGGGCATCGGGGGCTGGGTCGCCATGTGGCGGCCGATGCAGATATTCCTCTATGAATGGTGGCCCCTCGCCCGGCGAATAAGAATCTACCGGAACCTCGGTATAGCCAGCGTGCACGTCTCACAGGCGAAGACCTAGCCAGCCGCCACCCGCCGACGCGAAAGGACGGCGGAGCGAGAGAACGGCGGAAACGGACGTGAAAGAGGGTCAGGGCGGTCGCCTTAACCACCGAACCGGAAGCATGGACAGGAGCACTTCGTCGCGCAGGAAGAAATGATGAACCAGGGCCGCGGCAGCGTGGAATCCTGCAAGCCAGACCAGTGCGTCTCCCAAGACGCCGTGCAGTTCCGAGATCGCCTCTCCGATGCCTCGGGATTCAGGTACCAAGGGCGGGATGGTGCCCAAAATCCCGAAGTCAAGGGCGTGGCCCTCAAGCCAGGCCCCCGCCACCGCAGTCAAGGGCGTTGCCACCAGCAGGACGTACAGCGCCCACTGGACTACTTTCGATGCCACTTCCATCCAGCGTGGTGCCGGAGGCAGCTGCGGGGCAACGGCAAAGAATTTCCACACCAGCCGCGCCAGGGTCAAGCACAAAACGGCCGCCCCCAAAGACTCGTGAATCTGGCGGCCAAGTTCTTCACCAGTGGAATAGTTTCCTTCCTCAGACCCCTCCGGCCCCATGACAAATGCCGCAATCACGAGGACGGCCGTGAGCCAGTGAATCGAAACGGCTATGCGATCGTGGCTGGCGACAGTCAGCCCATTGCGCTTCATGAACGCCCTTCCGTAACGTCTTTCACGAACTGCCCGGCCTGATTTTTTCGAAAGTCAACGGATCCAGAATTCGCGGAGGCTATGCCTGATTGGCGTCACGAACCGCGTAATTCACGTGAATAGCCTGAACGGTCGTGAAGTTCGAGGTTGTTTCGATTTCTAGTGCAAGAGCGGGCCGCACGCGGATATTGCGGCAGCAGCCGCTAGCACGACAAAACTTTCACGTAGTCGCATCACACCCCTTGTCGGTGTGGACGATTTTACGCAAGTCATCCCTTGGGGACTTGATCCAGATCAAAGACAACCCCGTTTCGCGCCGCCTCAGGGACAATCCTGGATTACCTCACGCGCAGGAAGCCAGCAGCTGAACGCAGATCGCCAGGGTTCTTACCGTGGCCCCGCGATGGACCTGGACGAAAGCGAGCCCCGCTTCTCTCATCTTCTTCCGTCTTGACTCATCGTTGAGCAGTTCGACCGCGCGCAGCAGCATTTCGTCTGCATTCTTTACGCGCAGTGCCGCGCCTGTATTCACGGCTTTCTCGGCTGCTTCGGCGAAGTTGAAGGTGTGCGGTCCGATCAGCACCGGAACACCGAGTGCGCAGGCCTCGATGAGATTCTGGCCTCCGAACGGAAGCAGGCTGCCACCGATGTAGGCGCAGTCCGCGGCGCTGTAGTAGTTCGGCATTTCACCCATGCTGTCGCCGAGCAATACTGAAACATCCATAGGCAGCTCCGCGGATGCTTCCGGCAAAGCGCTCCGTCTTGAATACCTCAGGCCCCGTTGTTCAAGCAGGCGCGCCACTTGGTCGAAACGCTGCGGATGGCGCGGAACAACCAGCAACAGCGTATTCGGAGGCAATGGATGCTTTGCCATGGCATCCAGCACCAACACCTCTTCGCCCTCGCGCGTGCTCGCGGCCAGAAGTATCGGCCTTTCTCCGATGATCTTTCGCAGGCCCGCGCCAGACGGCGCCGCGGGCAAGGCCACGTCGAATTTGAGATTGCCTGTAATGCTGACTTTGCTTTCGTCTGCACCCAGTTCCATCAGGCGCCGAGCGTCGCCTTCGGTCTGTGCCGCTATGGCCGAGAAATCTCCCAACGCCCGCCCTGCCAACGCACCCAGTTTGCGATAGTTCCGGGCGGACGTTTCCGACAGGCGCGCATTGGCGAGCACCACCGGCACGCCGGCGCGCTTGCATTCACTCAACAGGTTCGGCCATATCTCGGTTTCCATGATGACGGCGAGCGCCGGCCGGAACCGGGCAAGAAAGCGCCTCATCGCGGAGGGATAGTCGTAGGGCAGCCAGGCGAATTCGAAGTCAGGCAAGGTTCCGTAGAGCTGCCGCGCAGCCTGCCGCCCTGTGGCTGTCATATGCGTGATGAGCAGGCGATGATCGGGATAGCGCTGACGCAAGGCCCGTACCAATGGTTCGACGGCACGTGTCTCCCCGACCGATACCGCGTGCAGCCAGATCGTCTTCACGCGGCCCGGCGCTTCGCGCCGGTAGCAGCCGAAGCGCTGGCCGATATCCTGACGATAGCCCGGCTCTTTTCGCCCGCGCCACCACAGGCGCGCCAGCAGCAGCGGAAGGGACAGCCACAGCAGCAGGCGGTAGCCGAGGGCGGAAATCACGCGCTCAACTCTTCGCCGTAGTTTTGTTCATCACGCGATCGAGTGCCTCCAGCACCTGCGTCACTGAGGGCACTTCGCCCGTCTTGCCGAGGTTTACCGCACGGCTTGAGCCAAACACGCCGGTTAGTTCCGGATCCGTGCCGGTGTAGATGCCGACCACTGGCCGGCCCAGCGCCACGGCAAGATGGGTGAGGCCGGTGTCCACGCCAACCACCGCTGTGCTTCCTCCCAATAAAGCCGCCATTTCGTCCAATGGCGCGTGGTCGGGCACCACGGCGCCCGGCAGCGCGGCGGCAAGGCGCAGGCTGCGCTCGTGTTCTTCGCGATGTCCCCAGGGCAACACGCTGGACACGCCCTGCGCGGCGAGTTGTTTACCCAATGCCATCCATTCGGCCTCGGGCCAGCTCTTATGCGCGCCGGCCGTGGCATGCAGCAGCACCGCGTAGCGCCCGGCGGGTCGCGCCCGCTCCGGCGCCCGGATGCCATAGTCCACGGCTTCTTCGTCGATGCTGTAGCCCAATGCCGCGGCAACTAACAATCGGTTGCGGGTCACGGCGTGCAGGCCGCGTAAAACAGTGTGTCTGCGCCCGTAAAAGCGCGTGGCCAGGGGCTCGCGCGCCGACGCCGCGCCGTAGCCGTGTCGTTCCCCCCGCGGCGCCAGCGTGGCGGCGCGCGCCAGCAGGGCGCTCTTGATCAGGCCCTGGGTGTCGATCACGGCGTCATACTGGCCCCGCCCCACGGCGCGGCGGAACTGGGCGAACTCCTCGCGGGTTTCGGCGGCCAGCAGGGCCTTGCGCCAGCGCCGCACCGCCACGGGAATGACCCGGCTCACGCCCGGATGCAGCGCGGGGAGGGGAGCAAAGGGCTCTTCCACCACCCAGTCGATCTCGGCGTCGGGAAAATGGCGGCGAATGTCGCCGGCCACGGGCAGGTTGTGCACCACGTCGCCGAGCGAGGAGGTCTTGACCAGCAGGATGCGCGGCATCAGCGTGTCCGCCGCATGCCGTGCCGCTCGGCGGTCATTACGTTGTCATGGCCCAAGCAGGCGAGTCCTTGTTTTTGGCCCGTATGTTCAACAGCGGCCTGTTAGAATGGCGCCCGATGCGGCCCTAGGCACAAGGCTGCAAGGCGTTGATTATACGCTCTTAACTTGCATGGCCTTCGCATGAACCTGTCCGCTGTCGTGATCACGCGCAACGCCGCCGCACAATTGGGCGAGTGCCTGGCGAGTGTCGCCTTCTGCGACGAGGTCGTGGTGGTGGATTCCGGCTCGACGGACGACACCCAGAATGTGGCGCGCGCCGCCGGCGCACGCGTCATCGAGCAAGCGTGGCTGGGCTATGGGCCCCAAAAGCATTTCGCCGTCAGCCAGGCCAGGCACGACTGGGTGCTGTGCCTGGACGCGGATGAGCGCGTGGAACCGCGCCTGCGCGACAGCATCCAGCGTGAATTGCGGTCGCCGCGCGCCCGCGCCTATAGGATGGCGCGTTGCAACCGCTTTCTCGGCCGCTGGCTGCGCCACGGCGAGGGCTATCCGGACTGGAGCCTGCGTCTGTTCGACCGCCGCGCCGCGCAATGGAGCCGGGACAGCGTGCATGAAAAAGTGGAAACCGTGACTGAAGTCGCGCGCCTGGACGGTGACCTGCTGCATGATTCGGCCGACTCTCTTGAAGGTTACCTGGACAAGCAGAACCGCTACACCAGCTTGCAGGCCCAGAACCTGCTACAGAAAGGGCGCAAGGCCAGCGCGCTGCACCTGGTGGTCTCGCCGCTGGCGCGCTTTGCCAAGTTTTACGTGCTGCGCCTGGGCTTCCTGGATGGCGTGGCCGGCCTCGTGCACGTGTGCATAGGCTGCATGAACAGCTTCAACAAGTACGCCAAACTGATGGCGCTGCAAAAAGCTTTGGATTAGGGCTGCATTAATGACCATACTCGTCACCGGAGGCGCCGGTTTCATCGGCTCCAATTTTGTCCTGGACTGGTTCGGCCAGTCGGACGAGCGCGTCGTCAACCTCGACAAGCTCACCTACGCCGGCAACGCCGCCAACCTGGCCGCCCTGTCGGGCGATGCACGCCATGAGCTGGTGCGCGGCGACATCGCCGACCGCGCGCTCATTGCGTCGCTGCTGAAGCAGCACCAGCCGCGCGCCATCGTGCACTTCGCCGCGGAAAGCCACGTCGACCGCTCCATTCACGGCCCGGCCGAGTTCATCCAGACCAACGTGGTGGGCACGTTCGCGCTGCTCGACGAGGCGCGCGCCTACTGGCAGGGCCTCGCCGGGGCCGAGCGCGCGGCCTTCCGCTTCCTGCACGTGTCCACCGACGAGGTGTATGGATCGCTGGGGAAAGATGATCCCGCCTTCAGCGAGACCACGCCCTATGCTCCCAACAGCCCGTACTCGGCTTCCAAGGCCGGTTCCGACCACCTGGTGCGCGCCTACCACCACACCTATGGCATGCCGGTGCTCACCACCAATTGCTCCAACAACTACGGGCCGTTCCAGTTCCCGGAAAAGCTCATCCCGCTCATGATCCTCAACGCCACGCGCGGCAAGCCGCTGCCCGTGTACGGCGACGGCGCCAACGTGCGCGACTGGCTGTACGTGGGCGACCATTGCTCGGCCATCCGCCGGGTGCTGGAGGCGGGGCGCCCCGGCGAGGTGTACAACATCGGCGGCAACAGCGAGCGCAAGAACCTGGACGTGGTGCACCGGCTGTGCGAGCTGCTGGACCAGTTGAAGCCGCGCGCCGGATCCCACAAGTCGCTGATCACCTTCGTCAAGGACCGCCCCGGCCACGACCGGCGCTACGCCATCGACGCCCGCAAGATCGCGTCGGAACTCGGCTGGAAGCCGGCGGAGACCTTCGAGACCGGCCTCGCGCGCACGGTGAAGTGGTACCTGTCGCGCGGCGACTGGATCGCCGCCATCGAGTCGGGCGCCTACCAGACCTGGATCAACCTCAACTACGGGGGGCGGCAGCAATGAAGGGCATCATTCTCGCCGGCGGCTCGGGCACGCGGCTGTACCCGGCCACTCAGGCCGTGTCCAAGCAGTTGCTGCCCATTTACGACAAGCCCATGATTTATTACCCGCTCTCGACGCTGATGCTGGCCGGCATCCGCGAGGTGCTGGTGATTTCCACGCCGCAGGACACGCCGCGCTTCGAGCAGTTGCTCGGCAACGGCGAGCGCTGGGGCATGCGCCTGTCCTACGCCGTGCAGCCCGCGCCCGAGGGCATCGCCCAGGCCTTCCTCATCGGCAGGAATTTCATCGGCGGAGACGCCTGCGCGCTGGTGCTGGGCGACAATATTTTTTACGGCCACGAGCTGCAGGACCTGGTGCAGAGGGCTTCATCAAAGGCCGTCGGCGCCGCGTCGAAGACCTCGGGCGCCACGGTGTTCGCCTATGCCGTGCACGACCCCGAGCGCTACGGCGTGGTGGAGTTCGACGCCAAGGGCCGGGCCATCAGCCTGGAGGAAAAGCCCAGGCAGCCCAAGTCGCGCTACGCCGTGACCGGCCTGTACTTTTACGACCGCGACGTGGTGGACATCGCCTCCAAGCTGCGCCCTTCGGCGCGCGGCGAGCTGGAAATCACCGACCTGAACCGAGTTTACCTGGAGCGCGGCACGCTTGACGTGGCCACCTTCGGGCGGGGCATGGCCTGGCTGGACACCGGCACACACGATTCGCTTCTGGAAGCCAGCCAGTTCATCGCGATTCTGGAGAAAAGACAAGGGTTGAAAGCTTGTTGTCCCGAAGAGGTGGCGTGGAGAATGGGTTGGATATCCAGCGCTCAGCTCGAGGCCTTGGCCGCTCCTCTCAAAAACAGCGGGTATGGAAGCTACCTGTTGTCATTGGTTCGTGAATAGGCTTTAAAAGCAAACAACAACGTCAAGGCGTTCATTCGACCGCGGTCTGCTCCCTTCTCCCCCTGGGAGAAGGGCTGGGGATGAGGGACCACGAGTTCAATCACGTCAATTCGGCCACGCCGCAAATTTGGAACACGCCATGGAAGCGACGCCTACAGAAATTCCCGACGTACTGATACTCCAGCCCAAAGTCTTTGGCGATGCCAGGGGTTTCTTCATGGAGAGCTGGAACGAGCGCGAGTTCGCGCGCCTCGGCATCCATGCGCGCTTCGTGCAGGACAACCACTCGCGCTCGGCCAAGGGTGTGCTGCGCGGGCTGCACTACCAGATCAAGCAGCCGCAGGGCAAGCTGGTGCGCGTGGTCGCGGGGGAGATTTTCGACGTGGTGGTGGACATCCGACGCAGTTCCCCTACCTTCGGCAAGAAGGCCGCGGTGCGGCTGAGCGGCGCCGACCACCGCATGCTGTGGGTGCCGCCGGGGCTCGCGCACGGCTTCTGCGTGCTCTCCGACATGGCCGACGTGCTGTACAAGTCCTCGGACTTTTACGCCCCCGAGCACGAACGCTCCATCCTGTGGAACGACCCGGCGCTGGGCATCAAGTGGCCGCTGGACGACATGGAGCCGCTGCTGTCGGCCAAGGACAAGGTGGGCACGCTGTTCAAGGATGCGGAGTACTTCGAGTGAAGCTGCTGGTCATTGGCAAGAATGGGCAGGTCGGAGGCGAGTTGCTCAAAGCGCTTCCACCGTCCTTCGAAGTTTCAGCCACCGACCGTTCGACACTGGACCTCGCCAGGCCGGAGCAGATTGCTTCGGTGATCCAGGCTTCCAATCCTCAAGTCATTATTAATGCCGCGGCCTATACCGCGGTCGACAAAGCCGAGTCCGATCAAGCCACCGCCCAGGCCATCAATGCCACTGCGCCAGGCGTCATGGCCGATGCCGCGAAGAGCATCGGCGCGCTGCTAGTGCACTACTCAACCGACTACGTGTTCGACGGCGAGAAGGATGCGCCGTATACGGAAGACGATGCCCCAGCTCCGCTGGGGGTGTATGGGCGCACCAAGCTCGACGGCGAGCGCGCCATTCAGGCGTCGGGGTGCCGGTATTTGATTCTGCGCACCGAGTGGGTTTATGGGCCGTACGGGGCAAACTTCCTGCTGACCATGCTGCGGCTGGCCGCCTCACGGCCCGAGCTGCACGTAGTGGACGACCAGTTTGGCGCGCCCACTAGCGCACGCATGATCGCCGAAGCGACCGCGAGGGTTCTGTCGGCAGGAATTCCGCAGGATAACGGCCTGTATCACATGACGGCGGCGGGTCGGACAACTTGGTGCGGCTTCGCGCGTGCGATCCTGGCCGGGTCGGGATCAAAAACGCCTGTCGTTGCCATTCCCACCAAGGACTACCCTACGCCGGCCGCCCGGCCGCGCAATTCGCTGTTCGACAACAGCCGGTTCGAGAAGCGCTTCGGGTTCCGGCTGCCGGCGTGGGAAGAGGGCCTGCGCCAATGCCTGCAGACCCTGGCGAAAGGCTGATCGCTTACTTCTGCTCGCGCAGTTCGACCTGGCCGAGAATGATCTGGGTGCCCATGAAGGGAGCCAGGTGGGCCTCCTCCACGCTTTCGATAATCGCAGGCAACGGGTCCTTCGGCTGCCTCACCGTGTGGCGGATGGAGTGCTCGACGCCGTTGGCGGCGGCGCGCGCAATGGCTTCGTCCATGTGGCGAACACCGAACACCACCGAGTAAACTCCTTCCCCCTTGGTGGCCAGGAAATCGGCCACGCGCCCCACCACCGGCCCGAGGTCGGGGGCAGGCGTGATGATCTCCAGCCCCGCCTCGATGGCGAGCTTGACCCGCAGCCCCAGCCGGGGGATGTCGATGTCGTGGAAGGCGATGCCGTAGGCGTTCTCCCAGAACGCCACGGTCGTGGGGAAATTTTCGGTCTTCACGCAGAACACCACGTGGCTGACCCTGTTGATCGGCTTTTGGTACATGGGTCTGCTGCCGGTGAGTCCCCGGCCTAGCGCCACGCGGCCTTGATGTCCCCGCTGGTCACCACCGCCGCCACCACCGGCAGGCTGTGGGTGAGCACGCCCTGGGCGTAGTCGGCCGGCAGGCCGGCCACGCAATCACGCGGCACCACCGCGCTGTAGCCCAGGCCCACCGCCTCGCACACCATGGCGAAGACGCCGACATTGAGCGACACGCCGGTGGCGACAATACTCTTGATGCCCATGTTGCGCAGCGCCGCGTCCAGCGACGTGCCGGTGAAGGGCGACATGCCGTGGTAGCGGCCCGCGACGAAGTCGCCGGGCTGGCGATTCAGTTCGGGAATATTGTCCGCCGAGGCTGAACCCTCGACCAAGTGGTCGCCGCCGTGCTTGGCCGAGCGCGCCAGCATGGGCGCGTTGATGCCCGAGCCCTTGCGGTCCTTGCGGTGCAGGGCATTGCAGAACACCACCTGCACGCCGCTGGATCGCGCCGCATCCAGCAGCGACGCCAGGTTTTGCTTCACGCCGGCGGCGTTCACGGCGTCGGCCAGTTGCGGCATCGTGCAAAGGTCGCCCACCACGCCGCGCTGCATTTCCATGCACAGCACCGCCGTGGTGGACGGGTTCAGCATGTCCCCCAGTTTGAT
>DATNCF010000466.1:0-5990 GCA_035571675.1 Burkholderiales bacterium
TCGTGCGCCACGCCGCCGGTGAGCTGCCCCACCGCTTCCATTTTCTGCGCCTGGCGAAGCTGCTCCTCGGCGTTGCGCCGCTCGGTGAGGTCGCGCGTGACCTTGGCGAAGCCGACCAGGTGGCCCTCGGCGTCGTGCACGGCATTGATGATCACGCTGGCCCAGAAGCGCTCGCCGCCCTTGCGCACCCGCCAGCCTTCGGCCTCGAACTTGCCGGTCAGCGCGGCCGTGGACAGCGCCTTGGCCGGCACGCCCGCCGCGCGGTCTTCCTCGGTGTAGAAGCGCGAGAAATGCTGGCCGACAATCTCTTCCGGCGCGTAGCCCTTGATGCGCTCGGCCCCGCGGTTCCAGCTCGACACGATGCCGTGGGCGTCGAGCATGAAAATCGCGTAATCCGTCACCGCGTCCACCAGCAGATGGAAGCGCTGCTCGGTTTCGGCGAGCCGCGCGATGCTGGCTTCGAGTTCGCGCTCCCGGCCGCTGGCCCGCTGCTTGAGGGTGGCGTTGGCGCGCTTCAGCGTCTGCTCGGCGGCGTGCGTGTCAGTGCGCTGCGCTCGGGATTCCTGCTCCAGCTCGCGCAGCCGCTGCTCGGCGGCGCGCAGCCGTTCCTCGAGGCCGGGCGTGCTCATGGGTGCGAAGCGCGCGCCGCGTGCAGGGCGTGTGGGCGAGTCAAGGCGGGGTACCGGGGAGGGCGGGTGTCAGTCAGGCAACGGGAAGGCGGCGGCCAATAATTTTGTTTGAAACAACACGGCGGACGCCGCGCCCACTATAGCGCAAGGTCGTGGGCTTGGGCCGGCCGTTTTGTGTCGACGAATCGCTACAGGCGCCATCAGCGGCGCTCATAACGGATGCAGATGCTGAGCATCGGCATGGCGTTCTGGTTTCTCGGATGTCCGCCCAGCATACGCTGCGCGCCGGGCGGGGCAGGGTGTTGGCCGCCGCAAACGGCTGTCGTGGTGCCGGGACCCCCTCGGTCGGGAATCGGCCACAGCACGCCGGAAAGCGCGCCAATTGCTACATGCCGCGAGACATGCTGGCGCTAGCGCACCGCATGCGCCCGTGGGTGCGGCGTCAGCGGCTGGGAACGGTCACCAAAGTGACCGTGGGCTCATTGTGCTGCGTGCCGAACACCAGCAGTTCCGGCCCGGGCTGCGGATCGCCCTCCACGGTCTCCACCCGGGTGGAGGCCGCCTTCACCACGCGGCCCACGTAGCCGTTGCGTACGCCGGCCCGGAAATTTCCGGTGTTGTAGGCCGACAGCGCCGCGAGCAGCGACGCGCGTCCACCGTAGCGCAGGCTGGCGCTGTCGTAGTATTCGGACAGGATGCGCGTGCCGGCCGCGATGTTGAAGCACGGGTCGAGCATCTGCTCGGGCGTGGCGCCGAAGCGGGCGAGGTGACGCGAGTTCACCTGCATGAGGCCGATGTCCACGGAGTAGCCGTGGCGCACCAGCCAGTCGGCCCAGGCCCCGGCCTGGGCGAGGCTGGCGGGCTGGCGGGCCAGCCTGGCGCGTCCGTTGACGCTGATGGTCCAGGGACGGCCGGCCGACTCGGTTTTCACGATGGCCATGATGGTCTGCGGCGCGGCGCCGGGCGCGCACTGCACGACGAGCTGCTCCAGCCCGGGCATCATCCGTGGCACGAACAAGGGGGCATAGCCCCCTTGTAAATCCCCGACTTCAGAACGAAACCCCGACCGTTTCCGTTGAATTTCTGCACTTGGGCAGGTTACGACTTCCAGTGCTGGCCCGGAATGATGGTGGTGGTGTCGCCCGAACTCGAAGCGTACTCGCGCAGGCCGGCGTTCAGGCGCTGGATGTCGCGGGCGAGCTGCACCGCCAGCATGTACTGGAACTGCTGGCTCACCGGCGGGGCGAGCAGCGAAAGCTCGTTGTAGCGTTCGCGGCTGAGCGTGGCGCCCTTCACCGATCCGCGCGCCGTGGCGGTCACCATGGCGGGCATGTTGTCGATGAGGGCGAGGATGCAGCACAGCTCGCCTGCGCCCGATTCGGCCACCTCCTGCTCGCTGCGGCTGACCGGATCGTGGCGGGTGAGCGTCACCGTGCCCTGCATGATGAGGTGCACGGCGTCGCCGGCGCTGCCCTGGCGCATGAACACATGGCTGTCGGGATATTGCTTGACCTCCAGCCGCTCGGCCAGCGCGTCGATGTGGCGCTCGCCGAAACGTTCGAAGGCCGGCAGCCCCTTGAGAAAGCTTTTCAGTTCCTGGCTCATGCCGCGCTTCTCATGCCGAGTGCGTGGCCTGAGCCAAGCGCTGTTCCGAGGCCATGGAGTCGCGCAGGCGGCGCGACAGCATGTCCACGAGTTGTTCCAGCAGCACGTAGGCGATGTCTTCGTCGTGCAGCACCATGTTTTCGAAATCCTGCGCGCGCATGCGCAGGGCGCGGCAGGGCGTGTCGGTGAGCACGGTGGAACTGGCCCGCATTTCGCCGCTCAGGATGGCCACTTCGCCCAGCCAGTCGCCCGGCCCCACCTGGCCGAGGACGATCTTGTCGCGCCCTTCGCCGATGTACACCGTCATCGCGCCTTCCAGCACGAAGTACAGCGAATCCACGGGCATGCGGTCGCGAAACAGGCGCCGCCCCGCGGGAATCTCGGCCACCGAACACGCATCAAGCAGGCGCTGCGCGCCTTCGGGACCGAGCTGGGTGGCAAGCTGGGGAAAGCAGCGCTGGAATTCGCTCTGCAGGTCGGACGGCATCGTTCCCTTCGAAGGCGTGTTGTTTTTGTGGCTGAGGCCAGAGAAGAAGCGCTTGCATCATAGCGCCGTTCAGCGGGCCGATAAAGTGCAGTATTGCCGCCCGGATTGTCACATCTCGTCCCGGAAACGGCCCGCGTCCGCCCTGGAAACGGTAGAATCGCCGCCATTGATTGCGCGCCTGTCAGGCCGCCATGGCCGCCAGGGCCGCCATGGACGCGATGGTCCGCGATGGTCAGTAATGGGGACATGACCGGGTTTCGCGCCGTCGCCGGCGCGATCCGGGCGACCCACCAGGGAGGGGAAGCAAATTCCGTTGCGGCTGCAGTCTGGCTGTTTCGTGGCGCGCTGCGGCGGGCTGGTCACGGCGCTTTCATACGGCGCTCTGGCGTTGTGCGGCTTCGTTCCCTACGGCGCATCCCGGGCGCAAACGCTGCCGCCCACACCTCCCACGCCGGGAACCGTGCTCGAATCCCTGCCGGGCAACCGCCCCGCGCCCCCATCTGCCCCCGCGGAAGTGATTTTTCCGCAGCAGCCCGGCGCCATCGCGGGCGACCGCAATGGGCGCCGCTTCCAGGTGCACGCCTTCAGCTTCGTGGGCAATACCGTGTTCAGCCAGGAACACCTGAAGCGGGTGGTGGACCGCTTCCTCGACCTGGAACTCAACCTCTATGACCTGAACACCGCGGCCGAGGCCGTCACCGAGTTCTACCACGACCGCGGCTACACCCTGGCGCGGGCGGTGATCCCGCCGCAGCGGGTGGAGGACGGACGCGTTCAGATCGCCATTGTCGAGGGCCGCATCGGACAGGTGCTGTTCACCGGCGGCAAGCGCTACAGCGAGGGCTTTCTGGCGGCGCGGGTGCCCTCGCTCGGTCCGGGAACGCTGGTCACCACCGACAACCTGGAGCGCGACCTGCTGCTGCTCAACGACCTGCCGGGCCTGAAGGCGCGCGCCACCATGCTGCCGGGCCAGTCCTTCGGCCTGTCCGACGTACAGATCAAGCTGGAAGAGCGGCCGCTGGCCGGCGATGTGTCGGTCGACAACTACGGCCGCCGGGAAACCGGTTCCAATCGCCTCAATGCCGGACTGGAACTGAACAATCCGCTCGGCGGCGGCGATCAGTTCATCCTGCGCGGCGTGCTCACCGCCGAGCGCCTGATGCGCTACCTGCGCTTCGGCTACAGCCTGCCCATCGGTTCCTCGGGCGCGCGTCTCGCCACGGGCTATTCGGACGTGAGGTACGACGTGGCCGGGGCGTTTGCCGTGCTGGGCCTCGAGGGTTCGGCCAAGACCCGGGATTTCAGCCTGCAGGTCCCCGAAGTGCGCACGCGGGGCCACAGCCGCGTGGTGAGCTTGGGCCTGCGCGACACCGAGCTGGTGCAGAAGGCCTTCGGCACCGAGATCTCGCACGTGCATTTCAGCGCGCTGACGGCGGGGTTCACCGACAACCGCATCAACGAGGATGCGTCGGCCACCAATTGGTCGTTCACCACGGCCACCAACTTCGCGCGCAACACCTCGGGAACGAGCCAGACCGCCGAGATGGGCCGGTTCGAAGGCGACATCAACCACCTGCAGAGCCTGGGCAACGGCTGGGACATTTACCTGCGCGCCAACGGCGTGTACAGCAGGGACAGGCTGCCCGACAGCGAGAAGTTCTCCATCGGCGGCCCGGGCAGCGTGCGCGCCTACCTGGCCTCGGAATTGCGCGGCGACAGCGGCTACCAGGGCACGGCGGAATTCCGCAAGAATGTCCTCGTGGCCAGGCGGCCGGCCATCCTCAGCCTGTTCTGGGACCTGGGCACGGTGATCTACAAGGCGCCCGGCTTTGCCGACGACCGCAAGTCTATCGGCGGCTATGGCGCGGGCGTGCAAGTGTTCGCCGCGCATGACATCCAGGTCAAGGCCGAGTACGCTCGCGGGGCCAATCACTACACCTCGGCCGATGGCGACCGCAGCCGCTTCTGGCTGAGCCTGAGCGCGCAGTTCTAGCGTGTGCTTTTCCCGCGTTTTTCAGCCGCGCTTTCCAATCCCGCTTCTCAGCCTCTCAGGGCGTATTTTTGCCTTGTCAGCCACGCCCGCCCGGGGTATAGATTGAGCATGCGCCGCGTGCCCTTTGTCCGCCTTGCCTTGACCGTGGCCGTTGCCGTCGCGCTGCAGGACGGCGCCGTGGCGCAGACCGCGGGCGCGCTGCCCACGGGCGGCAAGGTGGCGGCGGGCTCCGCCACCATCGCCACGGTGGCGCCCGGCCAGCAGCGCATCACCCAGACTAGCGACCGCGCCATCATCAACTGGCAGGGCTTTTCCATCGGCGCGGGCGCGAGCGTGCAGTTTGCCCAGCCCTCGAGTTCGTCGGTGGTGCTCAACCGGGTCACGGGCGGCGATGCCTCGTCCATCCTGGGCAGCCTGTCGGCCAACGGCCAGGTGTTCCTGGTCAATCCCAACGGCATTTATTTCGGCCGCGGCGTCACGCTCGACGTGGGCGGCCTCGTGGCCACCACCCTGGCCATCAAGGACGGCGATTTCCTCGCCGGTCGTTACAGCTTCTCGCGCGATCCGTCCTCGCCGGCGCGCGCCGAGGTGGTGAACGAAGGCGTCATCACCGCGCGGCCGGGCGGCTACGTGGTGCTGGCGGGCGATTACGCCGCCAATCGCGGCACCGTGGAAGCGAGCCTCGGCACGGTGGCGCTCGCCTCGGGCAACGCCATGACGCTGGACGTGTCGGGCGACAAGCTCATCAATTTCGCGGTCAACGAGAAAAGCGTGGCGGCTCTGGCCGGCGTGGACAATGCCGGGCAACTGCTGGCCGACGGCGGCCGCGTCATCATGACCGCGGCCACGGCGCGCAATCTCGCCGCCGCGACGGTGAACAACACCGGGTTGATCCAGGCGCAGAGCGTCACCGAGAAGGACGGCGCCGTGTACCTCTCGGCCGACGGCGGCACGGCACAAGTGTCGGGCACCATCGACGTCTCGGGCAGGCAGGCCGGCCGTACCGGCGGCAGCGTGCGCGTGCTGGGCGACCAGGTGGCGCTGGGGAATACCGCGCGCATCGATGCCACGGGCGATGCAGGCGGCGGGCAGGTGCTGATCGGCGGCAGCGCGCATGGCGCGGGGCCTGAACCGAATGCCACCGCAACCTCAATCGCCAGCGGCGCGAACATCAACGCCAGCGCGCTCGCCTCGGGCAACGGCGGCAACGTGGTGGTGTGGTCGGACGACCGCACCGATTTCCAGGGCGCCATCGCCGCGCGCGGCGGCGCCAATG
>DATNCF010000467.1:0-6385 GCA_035571675.1 Burkholderiales bacterium
GCTTACTATCGCACCATGTTCGGCGACCGCGTTTCGTCCTGGAACCTGCGGGACCAGCACATGGTGGAGACCATCGTCCACCTGGACGCCCATCTGAGCCGCCAAGGACATCTGCCGAAAATCGTGGTGTGGGCGCACAACTCGCACCTGGGCGATGCCAGCGCGACGCAAATGGGCGATGCCGGCGAATGCAATGTCGGCCAGCTCATGCGCGAACGCTATGGCGCCGAGACCTATTTGTTGGGATTCAGCACCCATCACGGCACGGTTACGGCGGCGTCGGACTGGGACGGACCGGCCGAGACCAAGCGGGTGCGCCCCGGGCTGGAAGGCAGTTATGAGCGATTGTTTCGCGGCGCCGGCGTGGAGCGCTTTCTGCTTCTGTTGAAGCGGAACGAACGGCTGCAAAGGCTCCTGGCCGGGCCGCGGCTGCAGCGGGCGATCGGCGTCCTTTATCTTCCCGAAAGTGAGCGCACGAGCCACTATTTCTTCGCCAGGATGGCCCGCCAGTTCGACGCCGTGATTCATCTGGACGAGACCAGCGCCCTGGAGCCGCTTGAACGGGCGCAGGCGGCGAGCAGCGAAGTCCCTGAAACCTATCCTTCGGGCGTCTGACTTGAACGCCGCGGCGCCCCCCGGGGAGCGAGCGCCGCAAGCAACTGAATTACAATATGATGAATAGGTGGGGTGCGCCTCAAACCCGTTGATCCCTGCCGAGTCCGGGCGGCCCACCCTGTTTTGACCACTATCATCCACGCTATCTCGAATAAAAGACAACTATGCCTCGTAAGGAACCCGGTTACGCCGAACGCCTGCAAACGGCGGCCAAGGCCAAGCAAAACCTCCTGGAAAAAATGCGCGCGGCATCTGCGCCTGATCCCACACGGTCTGCCGAGCGGCAGGCGCAGGTCGAAGCGGCCAAGGCCCGCGAAGCCCGCGCCGCTGAACGCAAGGCCGCCAACCGATTGAACGCCGAGCTCATCGAAGCCGAGCGCAAGGCGAAAGAAGCACGGCAGGCCCAGGCCACCGCCGAGGAAAAGGCGCGAAAGGAAGCGGAGAAAGCCGCGAAGGCCAAGGCCGAAGCGGAGCTGGAAGCGGCGCAAAAGGCGGCGCGCGACGCCAGGTACGCCGCCCGCAAGGCGCGCAAAAAATAGTCAGCGCCGCCCGGGGCCTGGCGGTCGATCGATTATTCTCACACCCGAGGAGCATATGGAATCCCTGACCATCGGCGTTCTTTTTCCGCGCGTGGCGGCGAGCGCTTATCACGAGGACATCGACAAGCTGCGCGCCCTCGACAAGCGCATACGGGTCATCATCGAGCCTTACGAGGAATCCCACCACCTGCACACGGCGCGCAACGACCCCAACTCCGACTTCCGCAAGCTGCGTTCCGAGGCGCCGGTCCTGAGCGAAGCGCAGCGCGCCATGTTCCGCGAGGTGGACGCCGTCCTGACCCTGGCGCTGCCCTTCGACGTGCGCGAGGTGGCGCCGCGGCTCAAGTGGGTGCAGTGCATCGGCGCGGGCACCGCCCAGCTCCAGACCGCGGGCCTGGCCGAGGCCGGCATCCGGCTCACCAGCGCCGCGGGCATGAACGCCGTGGCCATCGGCGAGTTCGTGGTGGGGCGCATCCTCGGGCACTGGAAGCGCTTTCGCGAACTGGAGGCGCGCTTCGAGAAACGGCACTGGGACCCGGTGTACGGCCGCCAGCTCGCCGGCGCCACCGCGGGGCTGATCGGCCTGGGCGGCATCAACAGCGTGGTGGCGAATCTGCTGAAGGCCTTCGGCGTGCGCGTGCTGGCGAGCCGCCGCAGCAGCAAGCCGCATCCCGGCGTCGACGAGCTTTTTCCGCCGCAGCGCCTGGACGACATGCTGGCCCAGTGCGACATCGTTTCCGCCGCCGTGCCCAGCACGCCCGAGACGGCCGGCGTGATGAACCGCGAGCGCTTCGCCATCATGCGGCGCGGCGCCTTCTTCTGCAACGTGGGGCGCGGCACGCTGGTCGACGAGGCGGCGCTGATCGAGGCGTTGAAAAGCGGGCAACTTGGCGCCGCGGCCCTCGACGTGGCCAGCGTCGAGCCGCTGCCGCCCGAAAACCCGCTGTGGCAGGCGCCCAACCTGTACCTGTCCTATCACTGCGCCACCGACCCGCACGCCCTGTTCGTCAACCTTCACCAGCTGTTCCGGGACAACGTGCGGCGTTTCCTGGACGGCCAGCCGCTGGTCAACGAGGTCGATCCCGCTTCAGGCTATTGATCGCCGGCCATCCCAAGGAAGCGACAATGAACAAAATCACCACCGGTTTTTTTTCGTTCACCGAGATCACCGACCCGAAGGAGCATCGCGCCTACAACGAGTGGCACATGCTGGACCACCAGCCGGAGCAGTTTCCCATCGCCGGCGTGCACTGGGGCAGCCGATGGGTGTTGAGCCCCGCATGCCGCAGGGTCGCGACCACCATCGAGCCGCCGTTCGACAAGATCCACTACATGACGCTGTACCTCATGGGCGAGCCGCTCGACGCCACGCTGCGCGAGTTCGGCGAGCTGGCGGCGGTGCTGTCCACCATGGGGCGGTTCCACCGGCATCGCCGCTCCCATGTCAGCGGCCCTTACAATCTGCTGCGCGCCAGCGCCGTGCCGCGCGTGCGCATCTCGGCCGAGGCGCTGCCGTGGCGTCCCAACATGGGGCTTTTCGTGACTGTTTACGAGCCGGGCGACGACCTGGGCCGTTTCGACGAGTACGAGGCCTGGCGCGACACCGTGCACCATCCCGACGTGCTCTCGGTCCCGGGGGTGGCCGGCCTCTACCAGTTCGCGGACAAGCAGGCGCTGCAACCCTTCAAGAAAGGCGAGAAGGCCAAGCACATCCAGGTGTATTTCCTCGACCGTCCGGCGCTCGAGGTGGCGCAGGAGATCGGCCGGCGGCGGGAGGAATGGAGAAAGGCCGGCCGCATGCCGGAATTCGGCAACGCCCGCAAGCTGCTGTTCGCGGCGCCGCTCGAGGCCATCCGCGTCGGCGAGTGGGATTGGTTCGACAAGTGAAACTGTTTCAGCATTAGAGGTTTTCATTGGCAACAACATCGACTACCAAGCAGCAACCCGACGCACAGACCCAAACCAAAATCATCCAAATCCTGGCCGTTGAGCTCGCCGCCAGGCCCCAGCAGATCGACGCCGCGGTGGCCTTGCTGGACGAAGGCGCGACCGTGCCCTTCATCGCCCGCTACCGCAAGGAAGCCACCGGCAACCTTGACGACACGCAGTTGCGCCTGCTGGAAGAGCGCCTGGCCTACCTGCGCGAGCTGGAACTGCGGCGCGCCGGCGTCCTCGCTTCCATCGACGAGCAGGGCAAGCTCACCGACGCGTTGCGCAAGGCCATTGACGCCTGCACCAACAAGCAGGCGCTGGAAGACCTGTACCTGCCCTACAAGCCCAAGCGCCGTACGCGCGCCCAGATCGCGCGCGAGGCCGGGCTGGAGCCGCTGGCCGATGCCCTGCTCGCCAACCCCCTGCTGAACCCCGAGGAGGAGGGCGCCAAGTACGTCAAGAGCGTGCCCGCAGCCGAGGGCGTGGAAGCCATCAACGTGCCGGATGCCAAGGCCGCCCTGGAAGGTGCGCGCGACATCCTCGCCGAGCGCTTCGCCGAAACCGCCGAGCTGCTGGCCAAGCTGCGCGGCCGGCTCGAGGATCAGGGCGTGCTGTCGGCCAAGGTCATGGAGGGCAAGGAGGGCGCGGAGGAAGACAAGTTCCGCGATTACTACGCGCATGCCGAGCCGTTCAAGTCGGTGCCCTCGCACCGCGCTTTGGCGCTGTTCCGCGGTCGCAACCTCGGCGTGCTGGCCCTCGAACTGGGGCTGGGCGAGGCGGATGCCGACAGGGTGCATCCCTGCGAAGCCACGGTGGCCGCCCATTTCGGCATCGAGGACCGCGGCCGCCCGGCCGACAAGTGGCTGGCCAGCGTGTGCCGCTGGACGTGGCGGGTGAAAATCCAGTTGCAGTTGCAGACCGAATTGCTGCAGCAACTGCGCGACAAGGCCGAGGCCGAGGCCATCCGGATTTTCGGCCGCAACCTGCACGAGTTGCTGCTGGCCGCGCCGGCCGGGTCCAAGGTAGTCATGGGCATTGACCCCGGCGTGCGCACCGGCTGCAAGTTCGCGGTGGTGGACGCGACTGGCAAGCTGCTCGACACCGGCACCATCTATCCCCACGAGCCGCGCCGCGACTGGCAGGGCGCGCTGGCGGCGCTCGCCGCCATGGTGGAGAAGCACGGCGTGCGGCTGATTTCCATCGGCAACGGCACGGCCAGTCGCGAGACCGACAAGCTCGTGGGCGAACTGCTCAAGCGGGTGGCAGCGCGCGATGCCAACATGGGCGGCATCACCAAAATCGTGGTCAGCGAGGCCGGTGCCTCGGTGTATTCGGCCTCGGCGCTGGCGGCGGCCGAGTTCCCGCAGCTCGATGTCAGCCTGCGCGGTGCAGTGTCCATCGCGCGCCGCGTGCAGGACCCGCTAGCCGAGCTGGTGAAAATCGATCCCAAGTCCATCGGCGTCGGCCAATACCAGCACGACGTCAACCAGCGCAACCTGTCCAAGGCGCTGGACGCCGTGGTGGAAGACTGCGTGAACGCGGTAGGCGTCGACCTCAACACCGCCTCCGCGCCGCTGCTGGCGCGCGTGTCGGGTCTCACGCCGTCGCTGGCCCAGGCCATCGTCAACCATCGCGAGGCCAACGGCGCCTTTCCCGACCGCGCCTCGCTCACCCGCGTGCCCCGGCTGGGCGACAAGACCTTCGAGCAGGCCGCGGGCTTTCTGCGCATCAACGGCGGCGCCAATCCGCTGGACCGCTCGGCCGTGCACCCCGAGGCCTATCCCGTGGTGGAGCGCATCCTGGCGCGCATCGGCAAGGGCATCGACGCCGTGGTGGGCAAGCCCGAGGCGTTGAAAGGCCTGGCGCCCACCGAATTCACCGACGACAAGTTCGGCCTGCCCACGGTCCGCGACATCTTCAGCGAGCTGGAAAAGCCGGGCCGCGACCCGCGCCCCGAGTTCAAGACCGCCGCCTTCCAGGAAGGCGTGGAATCGCTGAACGACCTGCGCCCGGACATGGTCCTGGAAGGCGTGGTGACCAACGTCGCGGCGTTCGGCGCCTTCGTGGACATCGGCGTGCACCAGGACGGCCTGGTGCACGTGTCGGCACTGGCCAACCGCTTCGTCAAGGACCCCCACGAGGTGGTGAAGGCCGGACAGATCGTGAAAGTCAAAGTGCTGGAAGTGGACGTGAAGCGCAAGCGCGTCGCGCTCAGCATGCGCCTGGATGACGCGCCTGGGCAGGGCGGCCGCGGGGCGGCCAAAGGCGCGGAGAATCAATCGCGCCCGCGCGGCGCGAAGCCTGAGCGTTCCGCCGCGCGCAGTGTCGAACCCAAGCCTCAGGGCGCCATGGCGCTGGCCTTTGCCAAGCTAAGGAAGTAGCGCGGGGGCGTGAAAGGCCGCTCGCAGTTGCCCGGCACTCAATTGTCTCTCCCGGGCGACATCAGGCGGCCTCCAGGACCTGCCTGCCCTTGGTTGAAATCGTGATGGCCGAGGGGCTCACCCAGTCCACCAGCCGGTGCTGCGTCAGTTTGGCCTTCACGTTCAGCGGAACGCCAGCCAGCGCTGACCGGTCGTCGGCGGCCACGCGAATCTGGTTGAGCCAATTGAGTTCGTATTGGTTGAGATCGTTGTTCACGGTTTCTCCTCTTACCGTAGAGCGCTGACAATACAAGCCCTCCGGAAGGCGGCATAGACGTGCAATCGCTATCCGCGTGTAGCGACATCGCCACAGCCGGCCGTGCCGGGGAGACAAACGCCGCATGCTTTGTTACCGGTTGCATGCGATTTACATTCATTTACTCCTCCGGGCGGCCGGCTTGTAATCCGAACGTCAGCCAAGACGTTATGTTTCCTTAGAGGGAGATTTCAACCTAAAGGAGAGTTCACCATGAAGAAACTGCTGACCGCGCTTGTTTTGACCACGTTCAGCCTGGGTTCATTCGGGGTCATGGCGGCCGACACCGTCACCACCGAGAAGAACAAAGCCGAAGTGAAGGCCGATGCCAAGGCCGACAAGGCCGAAGTGAAGGCCGATACCAAGGCCAGCGAAGCCATGGCCAAGGCCGACAAGAAGGCCGTGAAGGAGAAGGCCTCCGCCGAAGCCAAGATGGAGAAGGCCGACGCCAAGGCTCATGCCAAGATGGCCAAGGCCGACGCCAAGGCAACGGAGAAAAAAGCCAAGGCCGAGGCCGACGCCAAGGAAAAGAAGACCAAGGCCGAGGCCAAGAAGCGCTCGGTGCCTTCGGGGCTGTTCCAGAAGTGCGAGGAGTGCGGCGCCACCGTCGAGACCGAGAAGGT
>DATNCF010000468.1:0-5358 GCA_035571675.1 Burkholderiales bacterium
GCAGGATGGCGCCCAGTTCCATGTCGGGCACCGTGCCGTCGAGCAGGGCTCGGAAGAGTTTGTGCGCGTCCTCGCGCGCCAGCGCTCGGGCGCCGTGCGCCCCCCGGCCGATTTCCTTGAGTATGGGGCGCAGATCCGTGAGCTCGGTGGCGGGCTTGTTCATTTTTTCCCCACCATGTCCTCGGGCCGTACCCAGGCATCGAACTGCTCTGCAGAGACGTAACCCGATGCCAGCGCGGCTTCACGCAAGGTGGTCCCTTCGCGGTGCGCCTTCTTCGCGATCTCCGCCGACTTGTCGTAACCGATGTGCGGATTGAGCGCCGTGACCAGCATGAGCGATCGTTCAACGAGCTCTGCGATGCGCTCCCGGTTGGGCTCGATGCCGCGCACGCAATGCTCCTCGAAGCTGGCCGCGCCGTCGGCCAGCAGCCGCACGCTCATCAGGAAGTCATGGATGATGACGGGCTTGAACACGTTGAGCTCGAAGTTGCCCGAGGCGCCGCCGATGTTGACGGTCACGTCGTTGCCCATGACCTGGGCGCACAGCATGGTGAGCGCCTCGCACTGTGTGGGATTGACCTTGCCGGGCATGATGGAGCTGCCGGGCTCGTTCTCGGGAATGGAAATCTCGCCGATGCCGGAGCGCGGGCCCGAGGCCAGCCAGCGCACGTCGTTGGCGATCTTGGTGAGCGAGGCGGCCAGGGTCTTGAGCACGCCGTGGGCGTGCACCAGCGCGTCGTTGGCGCCCAGGGCCTCGAACTTGTTGGGCGCCGAGACAAACGGCAGGCCGGTGTCGCGCGCCAGCGCCTGGGCCACGCGCGCGCCGAATTCCGGATGGGCATTCAGTCCCGTGCCCACGGCAGTCCCGCCCAGCGCCAGTTCGTACAAGTGCGGCATGGCGCCCGCCACGTGGGCCATGCCGTGTCCGAGCTGCGCCGCATAACCCGAGAACTCCTGCCCGAGCGTAAGCGGAGTGGCATCCTGGAGGTGGGTGCGGCCGATTTTGACAATGTCGGCGAATTGCCGCGCCTTGTCCTGCAGCGTTGCCCGCAACCCCCGCAACGCCGGCCGCAGGCTGCCATGCAAAGCGCGCACCGCGGCCACGTGCATGGCGGTGGGAAACACGTCATTCGAGGACTGGCCCCGGTTAACGTCGTCGTTGGGATGCACCAGCCGCTTTTCTCCGCGCTCGCCGCCCATGAGTTCGGAGGCGCGGTTGGCCAGCACTTCGTTGACATTCATGTTGGTCTGGGTGCCAGAGCCGGTTTGCCATACCACCAGCGGGAATTCATCGGCGTGCTCGCCCCCAAGGACTTCATCCGCCGCCGCCATGATGGCCTCGGCCTTCCCGGCCTCGAGCACGCCGAGTTCGCGGTTGACCGCCGCGCAGGCGCGCTTCACCAGCGCCAGGGCCAGGATGAGCTCGCGAGGCATGCGCTCGCCCGAGATGCGGAAGTGCTCCAGCGAGCGCTGGGTCTGCGCGCCCCACAGGCGGTCGGCGGGCACCTCGATGGGGCCGAAGGTGTCGTGTTCAATCCGGGTAGCCATGCATCATCCTGACATGGCCGGAGTGAAGCTGCAATCGAGGCGACGGGTCATTGCCGTCTGTCTCTTTTAGCCGTCAGTCTCGCGCATCGACTCTGTCCAACGCATGCCGCCATCCAAGCAGGCGGTCGTCGGCCGTCATCAGGGTTGCGCCCTCCGCCAGGGCCGTCGCGGCTACGAAGCGGTCTGCGGGGTCACCGTGCAAACCCGAGAGCTCGGTGGCACGGATGGCGATTTCCCCAGTAAGCGGCAATTCCAGAAGTCCGGCAGCAATCAGCGCCAACCGCCAATCGCGCACAGGCAGGGGCAGCCGAACCCGGCCATTGGCCTCCAAAAGGCCAAGTTCCCAAAACACGATGGCTGGAGCGGCGACTTCGCCGGCGGGCCACAATTTGTTGAGTGTCGCGCGCGCTTTCCGGCCCAGTTTGCGATCGTCCCTGTCTGCCCACACCAGTGCGTGGGTGTCCAAAACGATCATTTCAGAGCTTCCCAGAGATCTTCGCCGATCGGGCTGATAATGTCGCCGAGAATTTCGATCTGGCCCTTGTGCAATCCGATGAGCGACTTCGCGCGCGGCGGCCTGTGGGGACGGAGCTCCGCAACGGGTTTGCCGTTTTTGGTCACGACGATGGTTTCGCCCGTGCGGGCGACCTGGTCCATCAAGGCGAGGCACTTGGCCTTGAATTCAGAAGCTTGTATTGTCGTCATGGTTAACGCGCCTGGTCGAAATGACCACTATTATGACCATAGTCAATAAAGTGGTCAATAGTGGCCCGCCGGCGTTCTTTTACTTGGGGAATATGAGCGAGGTGCAGTCCAAATTCGAGTTCTTCTCGAAAGTCGCCTCGCGGCTGAAGAATCGACAAGCAGTAGCCGGCTCCGGGCGCCCGCGGCGAAGGGCGCCCGCCGGCCGGTTATTTCGGCGCCTGGATCTGGTCGCGGATCTCGCCGCCCGGGTGTGCCGCGCTGTGCACGTTGACGTACAGCTTGCCCGCCTTGTAGGCGGCGTACTGCTCGTCCGTGAGCTTGGCGCCGGGCTGGGCCACCCAGGCGTCGCCCTTCTTGACGAAGGGCACGATCACCGGGCCGTTCTGCCCCGCGGCCGCCATGTGGATGTGGGCCATGGTGGCGTCGATGCCGCTGGTGGTGACGTTCACCGCGACGGTCTTGTCGGGGTTGATGGTGACCGTTCCCGAGCCCTTGGCCGAAGTGGTCACGGGCGGCACTTCCTGGGAGCCGGCGAGGTTGACCTTGATGTCGTCGGCCAGGGCCGGCCCGGTGATGGCCCAAGCCAGGGCGCCGGCACAGGCCGAGATTGAAAGACGTTTCATAGCGTTCTCCTTCAGGTTGACGTGAAAGCTCCCTGATCAGAAACATCCCCAGCCGCCATCTTATTCCCGCCGCCGCTGGGCAGCAGCCCTGTTCTCGCCCATAATCGGCGCCTGGAACCCAGGGGGGCCCATTGAACACCACCACCGAGTTATCCGCTTCCAGCCTATCGGAGCACAGCAGGGACCTTGCCGGCCAGATCCGCGCCCTGGCGCCGGACAACGCCGCCGACTCCATCGAGCGGGCGCCCATGCCTGTGGCCGTCGCAGCCCTGCTCCAGCTCAATCCCGCCATCGTCCAGGAAATACTCGCCGGCCTGGACAAGGGCCGCCTGGCCGCGCTCATCGCGGCGGCGCCCCCGGAAATCGCGGCGCAATGGAAACGCAACCGTCAATTTGCCGAGGGAACGGTGGGCCAGCTCATGGAGCCGCCATTGGCCGTGTTCAGCCCCACCATGACCGTGGGCGAAGCCGTGGAAGCGCTGCGTCCCCTGGTCCGCTCGGCACTGATCACCTACGTTTATGTAATCGACGCCGCCGGCAAGCTCACCGGGCTGGTGACCATGCGCGACCTGTTGTTCAACGAGCCGGGCAAGCGCCTGGCCGACATCATGCTGCGGGACCTGTTCGTGCTGTCTCCGGAGCTCGACACCGCGGCGGCCATGAAGCTGGCCGTCAATCGCCATTATCCGCAGTATCCGGTGGTCGACGGCCAGGGCAAGCTGGTGGGCCTGGTGCGCGGCGCGGCCCTGTTCGAGCTGCAGGCCTTCGAGATCACGGCCCAGGCCGGCAGCATGGTGGGCGTGGAAAAGGAGGAGCGCATCGCCACGCCGCTGGCGCAGAGCTTCAAGTTCCGCCACCCCTGGCTGCTTATCAACCTGATCACCGCCTTCGCCGCCGGCGGCGTGGTGGCGCTGTTCCAGGGCACGCTGGACAAGCTGGTCATCCTGGCCACCTTTCTGCCCGTGCTGGCCGGCCAGTCGGGCAACACCGGCTGCCAGGCGCTGGCCGTGACCGTGCGCGGCCTCACGCTCGGAGAGGTCGAACCCGGCAAGGGGGCCAGGCTCATCTCCAAGGAGGCGGTGCTGGGCTTCCTCAACGGCGGCGTGACCGGCCTGCTGTGCGGGCTGGCCATGTTCCTCTATGCGTACTCGCAGCACTCCGAGCATGCGCCCATGCTGGGGGTGGCTGTGGCGCTGGCCATGATCGGAAGCTGCGTGGTCAGCGGTATTTCGGGCACGCTGGTGCCCATCGTCCTGAAGAAGCTGGGCGCCGACCCGGCCACCGCCTCCAGCATCATCGTGACCACGGCCACGGACGTGACCAGCATGGGCATGTTGCTGGGGCTGGCCAGCATACTGATTCACTAGCAGTCCGGAGCCTAACTACGCTGAAGCCGACAGCGGTTCGATCTGCTGATAACGCTTCGGGTCCTGTTCCAGTTCCCAAAGATCCACCGCTTCCTGCATCCGCAGCCAGCTTTCCGGCGTCGTATTGGTTAGCCGGCCCACCCGAATAGCCATGTCGGCTGACAGGCCGCGCTTTTCCAGCAGCAATTCGGAAACGCTGAGCCTGCTGACGCCCAGGCGTCTTGCGAATTCCGTCTGGGTCATGCTCAAGGCCGGCAAAACGTCCTCTCGCAGTATCTCGCCGGGATGGGTCGGTTTGCGCTTCGGATCACGCAAGCTCTTCATCAGTGATAATCCTCTAAGTTGATATCTGCCGCATCACCATCTTCGAAGCGGAATGTAATCCGCCAATTGCCGGACACCGCGACCGCATATTCGCCCTTGCGTTGCCCGCTCAGTCTGTGAAAACGGAAGCCCGGCAAATCGAGGTCTTCGGGCTTTACCGCGGCGTCCAGCCTGTCCAGAATTCGCCTGATACGGTCGGCCTGTTTGGCATCGATCCGGCTCCTGTCGCTTTTGGTGAAAAAGCGTTCAAGCCCTTTATGCCGGAAGCTCTTGAGCACGGAGATATGTAATGTATAGCATTACGTCATTGTAATGCTATACATGGCAATGTCAAGTTGCTACCACGCGTCGATCATCGGTCGTTTTTTGCCCTCGCGCGGCAGCGCCGGCGGCACCGAGCGCAGCAGTCCCGACAGCCAGGCCCGCGTCTCGGCCGGGTCGAGCACGTCGTCGATCTTTTCCTTGGACGCCATGTTGAGCGCCGTGCCCTCGCGGTACTGCTCGGCCACTTTCTCGTCGTAGAAGCGCTGGCGCTCGGCCGGGTCCTGGATGGCTTCCATTTCCTTGCGGTAGCCCAGGCGCACGGAAGCCTCGATGCCCATGCCGCCGAACTCGCCCGTGGGCCAGGCTGCGGTGGCGTGCGGGGTCTTGGGCGCGCCGCCGTACATGACCACCCCGCCCAGGCCGTAGAGCTTGCGCAGGATGACGCTGAAGAACGGCACCGTCACCGTGGCTCCGGCCAGGAACATGCGGCAGGCGTGGCGCACCAGCGCGGTCTTCTCGGCCTCGGG
>DATNCF010000469.1:0-2215 GCA_035571675.1 Burkholderiales bacterium
CAGGATTTCAGTGATGCCGGCCGCGGCGGCCGTGCGCAACATGGTCCCGACATTGCCCGGATCCTGGATCCCCTGCAGCAACAAGCACGAGTGTCCTGAACCCGGAACGGCCGAATCGCCAGGGATCGAAATGACGCCCACCAACCCCACCGGCGTGTCCACGGGGGACAGCGCGCGCAAAAGGGAATCGGATAAAACCCACTTCTCGTCCGCTTGCGTGGACTCGAACAACGCATGGGTGCTGGACGCCTGCTGTGCCGATTCAGAGATGGCTAGAATTGCGGGCCTTCCACCCGCCTGGACATAACTTTCGATCAGGTGCTCGCCGTCGAGCACGGTCATGCGCTGGGCGCGCTGCTCGCGCGTCGATGAAGCAAGCTTCACCAGCGCCTTGAACTGGGCGTTGTCGCGTGAGCGGATGACCTTGGCGGTCAGGACTCCTCCGCGTCCGATTGGATGATGTCTTCAAACAAGTCCAGGTTGGGAGGGCCCAACAACGCCAGGCGCACCGGCGCGAAGCTGCGCCGGTGGATGTCGGCCACGCCCAGCTTGAGAATGGCCTGCATGTGCTCGCGCGTGGAATAGCCCTTGTGGCGATCCAGCCCGTAGCCTGGATAAAGCTCAGCCAAGCGCTTCATTTCCGCGTCGCGCGCCGTCTTCGCCAATATGGATGCCGCGGAAATGCAGCGTACGGTCGCATCCCCTCCGACGATGGCGCGCACGGCGTGCGGCACCTTGGGACATTGGTTGCCGTCCACCAGCACCTCGCGGAATTCCACCGCGATGCCGGCCACGGCCCGGCTCATGGCGAGCAGCGACGCCTGCAGGATGTTGATGCTGTCGATTTCCTCGACGCTGGCGAAGGCCACCGACCAGGCCAGCGATTTCTTCCGGATGCGCTCGGCCAATACTTCGCGTTTCGCCTCGGTGAGCACCTTGGAGTCGGCCAGTCCGTTGATGCGCCGCGCGGGATCGAGCACCACGGCCGCGGCATATACCGGGCCGGCCAGCGGTCCCCTGCCTGCCTCGTCAACGCCGCACACCAGTTCCAGCGACACGCCCATGTTCAGTTCAGGTATTTGAGTACCGCCTGGGCGGCCTTGTCGGCCGCGCCCTGGCGCAACACGCGGTGCAGTTCGCCGAAGCGCCGCGCCACCCGGCGCCTCACCTGGGGATCGGCCAGCAGGTTGAGCATGGCCTGGGACAGGTTTTCGGGCACGGCCTCGTCCTGCAGCAGTTCGGGCACCACGAACTCCCCCGCGATGATGTTGGGCAGCCCCACCCAGGGCTGGTAGCCCATGCGCGACATGATGCGCCAGCTCGATTTTGCCATGCGGTAGGTGATGACCATGGGTTTCCTGAGCAGCGCCGTCTCCAGCGTGGCCGTGCCGCTCGCCACCAGGGCCGCGTCGCACGCGGCCAGGGCCTCGCGGGCGTGGCCGAACAGCACGGTGAGCGGGAGGTCGGCGGCGTCCTGCCCGTACAGGGCCTGCTCGAAAATGACGCGCGTCTCGCGGCTGACCAGCGGCACCAGGAAACGCAGTTCCCGGCGCCTGGCCGCCATGATGCGCGCGGTGCGCACGAACACGTCGGCGTGGTAGCGCAACTCGCTTTGGCGGCTCCCCGGCAGCAGCGCCACCACGGTGTCGCCGGGCGACAGCCTCAACTGCTCGCGCGCGGCGGCGGTCTGGTCGGCCTCGGGAATCTGGTCGGCCATGGGATGGCCCACGAAAGTGGCGGGAATGCCGGCCTTCTCGTACAGCGGCTGCTCGAAGGGAAACAGCACCAGCATGTGGTTCACGGCGCGGGCGATGGACTTGATGCGGCCGCCGCGCCAGGCCCAGATGGAAGGGCTGACGTAGTGCAGGGTGGGAATGCGCGCGCGCTTCAGGCGCGCCTCCAGCCCCAGGTTGAAGTCGGGCGCGTCGATGCCGATGAAAAGATCGGGCTTGTGAGCGATCAGGCGCGAGCCGAGCTCGCGGCGCATGGCGACGAGGCCGGGATAGTGCCTCAGCACCTCGGCATAGCCGCGCACCGCCAGCCGCTCCATGGGATACCAGGAATCCAGGCCCTCGGCTTCCATGCGCGGGCCGCCCATGCCGGCGAAGCGCACGCCGGGCAGGCGCCGGCGCAGGGCGGCCATGAGGTGCGCGCCGAGGAAATCCCCCGAGGCCTCGCCCGCCACCACGCCGATCAGGGCGCCCGGCAGGGCTTG
>DATNCF010000470.1:0-5072 GCA_035571675.1 Burkholderiales bacterium
GTGCTGAACAGGCGGTAGTTGTCGGTGCCGAACTGGTTGTCCGGGGTGATGCCGCCCCATTGGCTGATCTGCGGATTGTTCAGCGGCACGGCCGACCCCGCCGCGTACAGGTTCATGCGGCCGTTGATGGTGGCGCGGAAGGCGTTGGGATTGAAGTTCTCGTGCGTGAGGGCGACGATCTGCGACCCGGTGAGCACGAACAGCGCGTTGTTCTCCTGCAGCAGGTTGACGATGGCCATGCCCGGAGCGGTGAGCAGGCCGCCGACGAAGAACTTGATGCCCGCGCCCATGAGCTCGCGCCCCACCAGCGCCGACTCGGCCGGGCTGGCCTTGTCGTCGCGCACCACCAGCTCGACCTTGCGCCCCAGCACGCCGCCGGCGCGGTTGAACTGCTCGGCCGCCACGCGCGCGCCGGCGAGCTGGTTGTTGCCCAGTTGCGCGATGGTGCCGCTCAAGGGATAAATCACGCCGATCTTGAGCGTGTCCTGCTGGGCCGTCGCGATGCCCGCGCGCGCCAGGGACAGCGCGCCCGCGCCCGCCGCCATGTGCTTGAGGGTCCGGCGCCGCTGGTCGTTGAACTTGTGCTTGTTATTGAAGTTCATGCCGCCTCCTTTGGTATGAGCCATCCTCGGACCAAAGCAAAGCCGGCCGGCCATGCCCGGTGGGAAAGCTTTCGCGGAAGCATAACAATTCCCCCCCACGCATGGCCAATCATTCCACCAATAATGGTAAGTTGCGGCTGCACCCCTCCGGGCTAGTGACGTCATTTCAGCAAAGAAATCATCATGGCAAATCCATCAGCAATTCTTTCCGGCATCCGCGTCCTTGACCTGTCGCGCGTGCTCTCGGGCCCGTGGGCCTCGCAACTGCTCGGCGACCTCGGCGCCGAGGTCACCAAGATCGAGGAGCCCGGGAAGGGCGATCTGTTCCGCACCTCGCCGCCGCACATCAAGGACCGCGAGGGCAAAGTCGCGCCGCGCGAGTCCACCCTCTTCCTCGCCACCAACCGCAACAAGCGCTCGGTCACGGTGAACCTCGGCCACGAGGAAGGGCGCGCGCTCGTGCGCAAAATGGCGCTCAAGGCCGACGTGCTGGTGGAAAATTTCCGTCCCGGCACGCTGCAGAAGTTCGGGCTGGGCTACGACGACCTGTCGCGCGACAATCCCGGCCTCATCTACTGCTCGGTGTCCGGCTTCGGCCAGACCGGTCCCTACGCCCTCAAGGGCGGCTACGATTCGACCTTTCAGGCCATGAGCGGCATGATGAGCTACACCGGCCAGCCCGACGGCTCGCCGGGCGACGGCCCCATGCGCGTGGGCCCCAGCCTGTGCGACATCAATGCCGGCATGTACGCCGCAGTGTCCATTATCGGCAGCCTGTTCCACCGTACCCGCACCGGGCGAGGCCAGTACATCGACCTGGGCATGCTGGACACCACGCTGGCCATGATTTCGCACCAGGCCATGGGGTTCCTCGCCGCCGGGCAGGACGCGCCGCGCTCGGGCAATGAAAGCCCCTTCGGCGCGCCCTCGGGCGTGTTCCCCTGCCGCGACAAGCCGGTGATGCTCAACGCCACGCAGGACACGGCCTTCAAGAACCTGTGCCAGGCGCTGGACATGCCGGAAATGGCGGCCGATGCGCGCTTCGTGCGCTACGGCGACCGCATGAGGAACCGGGTCGCGCTGAAGGACATCATTTCCGAGCGCACGCGCAAGTTCGATTCGCCGGCGCTGATCGAGAAGCTCGAGGCTGTCGGCCTTGCCATCGCGCCGGTCAACACCACCGAGCAGGCGCATCAGGACGAGCACGTGCGCCACCGCGGCATGCTCAAGGAAGTGCCGCACCCGATTGCCGGCACGCTGAAGATGGTGGCCAATCCCATCAAGTTTTCGGAGACGAAGCTCGATCGCTATGAGGCGCCGCCCACCCTGGGCCAGCATACCGGCGAGGTGCTGCGCGAGCTGGGCATCGAGGGCGCGGAAGTGGAGCGGCTGCGCAACGCCGGCGTCCTCTGACCGTCCGATCCAGGAAGTTCGGCAAAGGCCGGGGACCATCCCCCGGGTGGTACTCTGACGGTTGCGGCGGAAAGGACAAGGCGCCCAAGCTGTGGTTCGAGCCGAGGGCACGCACTTCGAGGCCGAGGGCGGGAGTTGACGAGGGACGCATGGATTTTGACCTGACGCAGGACCAGCGGTTGTTCAAGGACTCGGTGACGAGGCTGCTCGACAAGTACCGCGCGCTGCCCGCGGGGCACGCCAGCTACTGGCTGGACGGCAGCGCGGTGAGGAAAGATCTGGAGGAGGGCGGCTTCCTCTCCATCGCCACGCAGGAAGGCTGCGGGCCTTTCGAGGCGCTGCTGCTGGTCGAGGCCGTGGCCATGCTGCCGCAGGCCGTGGAAGTGGCCGCTTCGGCGCTGGTCGCGCCGGCGGTCGGCGCCGGTGACTGCAGGGGGCCGGTGGCGCTGGCGAGCACGCCGGTGGCCGGCCGGCCGGTGCGCTTTCTGCCCGGCGCCGCCACCTTGATCGTGGACAGCGGCGCAGACGTGCAGGCATACGACCTCGCGGGCATCAAGGTCCCGGCCGTGGATACGCCGTTCGCCGCGCCCTTCGGTATCGCGCCCGATCTTGCCGCCGGCGCGGGCCGCAAGCTGGGCGCTTCGCGAAAGACCTTTCTGCAATGGCGCCAGGTCGCCCTGGCGGGCGAAATTGTCGGCGCCATGCAGGCGGCCCTCGACCTCACCGTGCAGTACGTGAAGGACCGGCAGCAATTCGGCCACCCCCTTGGATCGTTCCAGGCCATTCAGCACCGGCTGTCCGAGTGTGCCGTGCTGGTGCACGGCGCGCGCCTGTCCGCTTACCGGGCGGCGTTGAGCGGATCGGCCGCCCACGCCGCCCTGGCCTGCAGCTATGCGCAGGATGCGTCGGCGCGCGTCAGCTACGACACGCCGCAATTCCATGGCGCCATCGGCCAGACGCTGGAATATCCCGTGCACTACTGGGCTTACCGGTTGCGCGCGCTGCAGGGAGAACTCGACGGCGTTTCGACCCAAGGGGCGCGCGCGGCCGACGAATTGTGGCCGGCGTAACGGCTTCAGGGCCGCCTGATCACCACGCGCCGGCGCGAAGCCGAGCGACTTCGGATTGTTGCCTGACGGGGAGGCTTTGCCTCCCCATCGCATCTACTGAGGCGTGATGCCCGCGGCGGCGGCGATCTCCTTGGCCTTGCGCAATTCGGCCTGGGTCTTGGCCAGCCACTGGTCGGCGGTTTGCAGACCCGGTTCGAAGCCCTGCTTGCGGATGGCGTCCTTGATGTCGTCCGTGCTCATGGCCTGGCCGATGTCGCGGGTCAGCTTGTCCACCACCGCGGTAGGGGTGCCCTGGGTGGTGTAATAGCCGAAGTCCACGGTGGCGACGAAATCGAACCCGGCTGCCTCCTTGACGGTGGGGACGTCGGGATAGTTTGAGAACCGCGCCGCGCTGGTGACCGCCAGCGGGACCATCTTGCCCGCCTTGATGAAGCCCGCCGTGCCGCCGGTGGTCAGCCCGATCTGGGCCTCGTTGGAGGCCACGGCTTGCAGCACGCCCGCGCCGCCGCCGTAAGCGATGGGCGCGAGTTCGATGCCGGCGGCCTTGGCGAACGCCAGGCCGTCGAGGTACTGCCCGGTGTTGGTGGCCAGCGAGTTGTTGAGCTTGCCGGGGTTGGCCTTGGCATAGGCAATGAATTCGCGCAGGGTCTTGGTCGGCAGCGCGCCGCTTTGCACGATGAGATAGGGCGTGAAGAACACCGTGCCCAGGGGCTGAAGGTTGCGGCCCGGTTCGATATCGGCCTGTTTGGAGAAAAGGGGGATCAGCGCCACCTGCTGGGTGTGCGGGGTGAGGATGTGGCCGTCCGGCGGCGCCTTCTGCACCATTTGCACGGCTATTTGGCCGCCCGCACCGGGGCGGTTCTCCACGACGACCGGCTGGCCCCACTTGTCGCTTAGCTTGGGCTGCATCACCCGCGCCATCCAGTCAAGCGGCCCACCGGGCGCGAAGCCCACCACGATGGTCACGGTCTTGGTGGGAAAGTTCTGCGCCGGCGCCTGCAGCGGCAGGGCCGCGGCGGCGATGGCGCCGGCGACCAGCGCGGCGTTGGAAAGAGCGCGAAGGCGCGCGTAGTGGCCGTGTTTCATGGGCTTACTTCTCCTTTGAATGCTTGTTTTGTTCAGCCCAGGTTGAACAGCTTCACCGCGTTGTCCACCAGCACCTGCTTTTTCTGCGCCTCGGTCCAGCCGTCCTTCATGGAGTTGGCGATGTATTGGCGCGACTTGGGGTAGGTGCCGGTGCCGTGCGGGAAGTCCGATTCCCACAGCAGGTTGTCCAGGCCCACGGCGTCGCGCAGCGCGGGAGTGACTTCCTCGTACCAGAAATTCACGTAGCACTGGCGGTGGAACAGCTCGCTGGGGCGCTCGCGCATGCCGTGGTTCTTGAGGTCCTGGGCTTCCCACTGGTGGTCGGCCAGGGTCAGCAGGTAAGGCACCCAGCCCACGCCGCTTTCCGAGGACACGATCTTGAGGCGCGGGAACTTGTTGAGGATGCCCGAGAACAGCAGCGTGGTCATGACCTCCACGTTGGCGCTGATGGCCAGGGTCGAGACGATGGCCACGCTCACCATGGAGCCCTGCACGGCGAACTTCGGCATTTTCTTCAGGCCCATGCCGGCGCCCGAGCCGACGTGGAAATTGATGGAGAGATTCGCGTCCTGCGCCGCGGCCCACAGCGGATGCCAGTACGGGTCGGCCACGCTGGCATAGCCCCACTGCTCGGGAAAGGAGAAGGAAATGCCCTTCACCCCGCGCTTGGCCATGCGCTGCAGCTCGGCCACGGCCTTGTCCACGTCCCACATGGGCAGCACGGCGAGCGTAATGAACCGGCCGGGATAGGGCGTGGCCCAGTCGTCGATCTGGAAGTCGTTGTAGGCGCGGATGCAATCCAGCCGGAAGTCTTCCTCGAAGTCGGGGTTGCTGAAGGTGTTGCCGGCCACCCCGGCGATGTTGCCGAAGAAGGTCTGCACGTCCACGCCGTCCTCGTCCA
>DATNCF010000471.1:0-7712 GCA_035571675.1 Burkholderiales bacterium
GGTGAAATCGAAGTGGGTTCGTGGGCGTAGGCCACCATGTAGCGCCCGCCGTGGAAGGCCAGCGGCTTGCGCTTGCTGTGCTCGAAGTTCTCGACTTCGCCCAGGTACACCACGTGGTCGCCGCCCGGATAGGCGGCGAAGGCCTTGCACTCCAGGAAGGCCGAGCAGCCGTCCAGGATGGGAATGTCGCCCAGGCCCTTGCGGTGGCTCACGCCCTCGAACTTGTCAACGATCTTGCTGCTGGAGAAGCGCCGTGACAGCTCCACCTGCTCCTCGGACAGGATGTTCACCACGAAGCGCTCGGCGTCGCGAAAGGCCGGGTAGCTGGTGGAGGTCAGCGCCTGGCTCCACAGCACCAGCGGCGGGTCGAGGGACACCGAGCTGAAGGAATTCGCCGTCACGCCGCGCGGCTTGCCGTCGCGGTCCAGCGTGGTGATGATGGTGACGCCGGTGACGAAGGCGCCGAGCACATTGCGCAGTTCGCGCTGATCGAAAGTGGCCATGAGATGGGGGATTGACGGCGGGGTTAGCGGCGCGCGCGGTACAGCATCACGCAGAAAGCGATGAACAGGATGACGAACCACGCCAGCGACCACTCGGGGATGGACAGGCTGAGGAAGGACCAGGGCTTGGGCGTGCAGGTGCCGTCGTATTGCAGCAGCGGCGGGATGGCCTTACCGATCTTGGAAGCGTCCAGCGCCCGCTCCAGCCAACTGCCGATGCAGGAGGCGGCGCGCTTGGGATCGTTCTGCAGGTAGATGTGGTAGCCGGCCGCGGCGGCGCCGGTGAGACCCAGCAGCGCGCCGATGACGGAATACACCAGGGTGCCGGCCGGGCCGGGCCGATGCAGCGCCGCCACCAGTGCGTCCAGGGCGATGGCGATATAGACCAGGCGCTGGGCGATGCACCATGGGCAGGGGTCGAGGCCCAGCCCGTGCTGGAGGTATTCGGCGAAACCCAGCAGCCCGAGGCAGACAATAAGCACGAGCGTGAAGGCGCCCGCGGGTACTCCGGACCGTGCCGTTGCCACCACCCTGACTCCAGGAAATAAACCATGTAGGGTATCCGAGCGCGCGGTAGGCCGCAATCCGGGCACCATTTCAAGGCCGGGCTGCGCGGATTCCCAGGGGCTTGGTCCTGCGGCCGGGTATAATTTCAGGTTTGACCCTCCGCCCCTATGGAACCTGAACGCATCAACGCCATCGCCAACAGCCTGACCGACCTCGACGCGCGGGCGGCGGAACTGCGGAGGTATCTTTGACTTCGACCGCAAGCAACAGCGCCTGCTGGAAGTCAGCACCGAACTGGAAAACCCCGACGTCTGGTCAAACGCCAAGCGCGCCCAGGACCTGGGGCGGGAAAAGAAGCAGCTCGAAACGGTGGTCGGCAGCCTGGGCGGCGTGGGCAGCCAGCTCCGCGACCTGGAAGAGCTGTTCCAGATGGCCAAGGACGAGGGCGACGACGCCACGCTGATCAGCGTCGAAGGCGACATCCGCGGCGTGGCCAAGGCCGTGGAAGACCTGGAGTTCCAGCGCATGTTCTCGGACCCCCAGGACCCCAACAACTGCTTCCTCGACATCCAGGCCGGCTCCGGCGGCACCGAGGCCCAGGACTGGGCGCAGATCCTCGAGCGCATGTACCTGCGCTACACCGAGAAGAAGGGCTTCAAGGTGGACGTGATGGAGGAGTCAGAGGGCGAGGTCGCCGGGCTGAAAAGCGCCACATTGAAGATAAGCGGGCCGTACGCCTATGGAAATTTACGCACCGAGAGCGGGGTGCACAGATTAGTGCGCAAATCGCCTTTTGACGCCAATGCGCGCCGACACACTTCCTTTGCCAGCGTGTTCGTCTACCCGGAAGTGGACGACAGCATCGAAATCGAAATCAACCCGGCAGATTTGAGGATTGACGTATTTCGCGCATCGGGAGCGGGTGGACAGCACGTTAACAAGACCGAGTCAGCAGTGCGAATTACGCATCTGCCGACGAACATCGTTGTCCAGTGCCAGAACGACCGGTCGCAGCACCGCAATCGGGCAGAAGCAATGGCGATGTTGAAGTCAAAGTTGTATGAGTTGGAACTGCATAAACAAAACGCAGCTAAACAAGCAGCCGAAGACGCAAAAACCGACATTGGCTGGGGGCATCAGATACGCTCGTATGTGCTGGATCAATCGCGTATCAAAGATTTGCGCACCAACGTGGAAATTGGGAATACGCAAGCAGTTCTTGATGGCGACCTTGATCCGTTCATCAAGGCCAGCTTGAAGCAGGGCGTTTAAGTTCTGATAACGAGGCTTCCCGCTACGCGGGAAGAGTAAAAATCCCTCGGTGCAGCCCCTCTCCCCCAGGGAGAGGGGTGCGGCGCGGAAGCGTGGCCCCAAGGAAACGGGCAGCGGACGCGCCGCAGTGGCCCGGCTACACTACGCCGTTTCCTTGGCATGGCGTTTCGCCGGGCCGGGAGAGGGCAACGAGAAAAGCGACAAACCGATGACGAACAAGCCCACACCTGACGCCGGCAATCAATCCGAACCGGCTCTGGATGAGAACAAAATCATCGCGGAACGCCGGGCCAAGCTCGCTGAACTGCGCGGCAAGGGCCAGCCCTTCCCCAACGACTTCGAGCGCAAGGATTTCGCCGCCGATCTCATCGCCGCGCACGACAGCAAGACCAAGGAAGAACTCGAGGCCACACCTGTCAATGTAAAGCTCGCCGGCCGCATGCTGCTCAAGCGTGTCATGGGCAAGGCCAGCTTCGCCGTCCTCCAGGACATGTCCGGCCGCATCCAGACCTACATCGCAAGAGATCAGGTCGGCGAAGAAACCTATGCGTCCTTCAAGCACTGGGACATCGGCGACATCCTGGGCGTGGAAGGGGCGCTGTTTCGAACCAAGACCAATGAGCTAACGATCCAAGCTCACTCAGTTCGATTGCTGACAAAGTCGTTGCGCCCCCTGCCTGAAAAATTCCACGGCCTCACAGACCAGGAGGTCAAATATCGCCAGCGCTACGTCGACCTCATCATGAGCGAGGAGTCGCGCAAGGTCTTCCACACTCGCAGCCGCATCGTGCAGGAGATCCGCCAGTTCATGACCGGACGCGGCTACCTGGAGGTCGAGACGCCCATGATGCAGCCCATCCCGGGCGGGGCCAACGCCAAGCCGTTCAAGACCCACCACAACGCGCTGGAAATGGACATGTTCCTGCGCATCGCGCCCGAGCTGTACCTCAAGCGCCTGGTGGTGGGCGGGTTCGAGAAGGTGTTCGAGATCAACCGCAATTTCCGCAACGAGGGCATTTCGGTCCGGCACAACCCCGAGTTCACCATGATGGAGTTCTACGAGGCCTACCGGGACTTCCGCTACCTCATGGACTTCACCGAGGAGCTTCTGCGCACCGTGGCCGAGAAGGTGCTCGGCACCACGCGCATTCCCTACGGCGAGCACATGGTCGACCTGGGCAAGCCCTTCGCGCGGCTCACGCCCGTGCAGGCCATCCGCGTTCATTACCCGGATTGGAGCGAGGGCGACCTCGCCAATGCGGATTTCCTGCACCAGCAGTTGAAGAAGCGCGGCGCCGAGCCCAAGGCCGGCACCGGCGTGGGCACGCTGCAGCTCATGCTGTTCGAGGAGACGGCCGAGTCCCAGCTCATCCAGCCCACCTTCATCGTGGACTACCCGGCCGAGGTGTCGCCGCTGGCGCGGCGCAACGATACCAACCCGGCCGTCACCGACCGCTTCGAGCTGTTCATCACCGGCCGCGAAATGGCCAACGGCTTCTCGGAACTGAATGATCCCGAGGACCAGGCGGCGCGCTTCGACGAGCAGGCCCGCGCCAAGGCCGAGGGCGACGAGGAGGCCATGTACAAGGACATGGACTACATCCGCGCCCTGGAATACGGCCTGCCGCCCACGGCCGGCGAAGGCATCGGCATCGACCGGCTGGTGATGCTGCTCACCAACAGCCCCAGCATCCGCGACGTGCTGCTGTTCCCCCACCTGCGGCCGGAATAGCAATGGTCACGCTGCCCTGCCGCCTCGCCGGCCCCTGCAGCCCGAGGCTTGAACGAGGGGAGGAAGCACAACCTACGCTATTTCCTCGACAAGGTAATGTAGGTCTTGGAACTTTCTGCCCGAAAAGTAATGAATACTTCTTCTTTCTTGCTGCACATCGTCACTAGCCATCGTTCTTTGAACAGGCCTGATGATAAATTGCCGGAGGAATCAACTTTGTAGTCGCCCGGTGGAGCGATTTGTTCCACGTCGACCCGCTGAATTGGTTCTCGACACTCCGATCCTCCGGCATAGGAGGGCAGCATTCGAAATACGTCTGTGCGCAATGCGCCCTGTGCAATTGTTTGACCGTACACAGGCGGCGATTGAGGAAAGTAATATGGATTTGCTGCACAACCGGCAAGTGACGCCACAAATATCGCCAATGCAATTCTGGTCACAGCCAATCTCCTCCTAACGTCCAATCTGCGAATCGCGAATGAGAATTCAGTGATACAGGCGCCGGTTCAGACCTAGATTCAGGCGCCCAACTTAAACGACCTCTGCGTGGAACTTCACCCCAAGCGCCTTTGCCACTTTGAGGATGGTTGCAAAGCTCGGGTTGCCGTTCTCCCCTAGCGCTTTGTAGAGGCTTTCCCGGCTCAGGCCGGCATCGCGGGCGACCTGCGACATCCCTTTCGCGCGGGCTATGTCTCCGAGTGCACGGGCAATGCCGGCGGCATCGTCCGGCGCCTCGGCCAGCCAGGCGTCAAGGTAGGCCGCCATCTCCTCTGGCGTGCGCAGTTGTTCCGCGACATCGTATGCCACGGTCCGGGTTTTTCTTTTGGCGGCATTGTTGGATGGCTTGGACATTTCATTTCTTCCTAAAGATTTCTCGCTAGCGCAACGGCTGCATTGATGTCTTTTTGCTGGCTCGATTTGTCACCCCCGGCAAGGAGGATGATGATTTCTCCGTTTCTTTCCGTGTAATAAACGCGGTAACCCGGGCCGAAATCGATTTTCAACTCGGATACGCCTTCGGCAAGCCGTCGATGTTGCCCCGGATTGCCGTGAACCAGCCGATCAATTCGCATTTGTATGCGGGCGCGACCGGCGCGGTCTTTGAGAGAATTAATCCACTCCCCGTATACCTCGGTCATCTGGACACGCATTTTTCAAATTGTATCCTATGGGATACACATGTCAAGCACTACCCAGCCCTTCTTGCGCCCTGGGTGCGTTGCTGGCGCCTGTGCTTGGCTAAACGCGTGCCGGCAGGCTGCGCCGGGCCACCAGCCCCGTGATCCACTTCACCGAACGCCGCGCGCGTTCGGCCACCAGCGGCGGCGGCAGGTTGCGGTAATCGTCGTTGAACACCTCGAAGCTGTAGTCGCCCCGGTAGCCGATGCGGTCGATGCGGCGCACCAGTTCGCGCAACTCATTGCCGTGGACGCCCTCGCCGGGGAAGACGCGGTAGTGCCGCGCCGTGTCGATGCGGTCCTCGGGCGAGCGCACCTCGCGCCACAGGAAATCGGATAGCTGCACCAGGAATATCTTTTCCGGATCGATGTCGTCGATGCCCTCCAGGCCGCCGTTGTTGGCGAGGATGTGGAAGGAGTCCAGGCACAGCCCGAGGTTGGCGCGGTCGGCGGCCTGCACGATCTCCCAGGAGCGCTGGAACTGGTTGACGAAGCGCCCCCAGGACAGCGCCTCGTAGGCGATGCGGATGCCGTAGGGCACGGCCAGCATGGCAAGCTTGCGCAGGTCCTTCGCCAGCAGCCCGGGATCGCCTTCAGCGTGGGCAGAGGTGGAGGAGCAGGCGAGCAGCACCGTGGACCCAAGCGCGTGGCACATGCGGATCATGGCCTTGGCGATGTCCACCTTGTACTCGTGCAGGTGCCCCGACAGGCCTTCGAAGTCGCGCAGCACCTGGAAGCCGGTGACGCGCAGGCCGCTTGCGCGCACCGCGGCGACGGCCGCCTCCTCTCCGTCGGCATGGCCGACCAGGTCGCCGGCGTTCAGCATGATCTGGGTGAAGCCCTCGGCGCGGGCGGCGCGCAGCTTGGCCTCCAGCGAGCCCGCCAGGGTGATGGTGTCCATGCCGAAGTGATCGAGATTCACCCGTCCGCCTTGCCGCGGCCGGCGAGGCCGCTCACCACGAGTTCGAAGGTCACGCTTCCCAGGTACACCTGGGTGAGCGCGCCCTTGTTGCTGGGCTGCACCGGCCCGCGGTCCACGAACACGATGCCGCGCTCTTTCAGCGCCCGGGTGGCGGCGAGCGCGTCGGGTGCGCCCAGGCCCACGCGCACCAGGCCCTCGTCCCAATGGATGTCCTCGGACCCGTCTGGCGGCTCCAGCAACTGCACATAGAAGTCGCGGCTGGGGGCTTCCAGCAGCGTGCCCTTGGGCAGCACGCCGAAATAGCGGCCCTCGGGGAGTTCGGTGAACCCGAGCAGATCGCCGTAGAAATCCAGCCAGTCGCCGGTGCGGTCCGCGCCGATAGCCTGCACGATGCCGAACCAGTGCAGGCCGGTGACGGCGGGAGGATTCTGCTGCGCGCCGGGGATGGGAACGAAATCCACGTCGTAGATGGAGAAGTCGCGATGGCGGTCGACGAAGTAGATCAGGCTGTCGCCCACGCCGTGAATGCCCGGGATGGCCAGTTCCATGGCCGCGGCGCGGGTGGGCATGTCCCAGGCGCCCAGATCCAGGGCACGCTTGTGCGCATGGGCCGCGTCGCGCACGCGAAAGGCGACCGCCGCCAGCGCGGGCGATTGGCCCGGCGCCGCCAGGCCCGGCAGCGCCTCGGGATGGGCGTTGACGATGAGGTTCATGGCGCCCTGGCGGTACAGCGCCACCTCGCGCGAGCGGTGCCGCGCCACCGCCAGGAACCCCATTTTCTCCAGCAGCGCGCCGAACTCCCGTGGCCGGGAGGTGGCGTACTCGATGAACTCCACGCCGTCCATGCCCAGCGGGTTGGAGGGCTCGGGATTGCGCTCGTCAGCGGACATTGGCGGAATCTCCGGTTGCTGCCGCGCAGCGGGGTGGCGCCAAAAAAATTAGCGGTGTTGTTAATATAAACTTACAATTTCGTTAATTCAAGAGCGCAAAGGGAGCAAAAGGTCCATGCAGGCAATCCTCCCGGGGACGGCGCCGGCGCTGCGCGCGCCGGGCTCGCCGGCCATGCGCAAGCCCAAGGACCCGGTGGCCAACCGCGCCCGCATCCTGCGCGCCGCCATCGACGAATTCGCCTCGCGCGGCTTCAAGGGCGCCAGCATGGACGCCATCGCGGCGCGCACCCGCACCACGCGCGCCATGATCAACTACTACTTCGGCAGCAAGGAGAAGGTGTACGTCGCGGTGCTGGAGCACGTGTACGCCCAGATCCGCCAGGCCGAGAGCCAGCTCGATCTCGACCACCTGCCCCCCGTCGAGGCCATCCGCCGCATCGTGCAGTTCACCTTCGACTACTACCTGGCCAACGAGGGCTTCGTGCGGCTGGTGGTGGCGGAAAACCAGGCGCGCGGCCGCCACCTGAAGAAGTCCGGCGCCATGCGCTCGCTCAACCGGCCCATCATCGACACCCTGGGGCGGGTGATCGAGCGCGGGCGGACCGAGGGCGCGTTCCGCGATGGCGCCGACCCGGTGGAAGTGCACATGACCATTGCCGCGCTGGGCATGTTCAACGTCACCAACCAATACACCTTCGGCGCCATTTT
>DATNCF010000472.1:0-2276 GCA_035571675.1 Burkholderiales bacterium
GGAGCAGCATCGGATCACCAGCGTGCTGGTCGTCGATCCCGAGGGCAAACTGTGCGGCGCCATCAACAGCAACGACCTGATGCGCGCCAAGGTGATCTGATGGAGCGGCCTGCCTTGAGCTTCGCGCCCGGGCAACTGCTCGCGGCCCAGGGCGTGCGCATCGCCTTCTTCGACGTCGACGGCGTGCTGACCGACGGCGGCCTGTATTTTTCCGAACAGGGCGAGACCCTGAAACGCTTCCACATCCTGGATGGGTTAGGCCTGAAGCTGCTGCAACGGGCCGGCATCACGCCCGCCGTCATTACCGGCCGGGACTCCAAAGCGCTGCGCGGGCGCCTGGAGGCGCTGGGCATCGCGCACGTGCACTACGGCACCGAGGACAAACGTCCGGCCGCCGAAAAAACCCTGCACGAACTCGGATTGCAGTGGAGCCAGGCCGCCGCGATCGGCGACGACTGGCCGGACCTCCCGCTGCTGCGCCGCTGCGCCTTTGCCGCGGCTCCGGCCAATGCCCACCCGGAAGTCAAAGCCGCCGCGCACTACGTGACACAGGCCGCGGGCGGCCAGGGCGCGGCACGCGAGTTCTGCGATTTGCTCCTGCATGCCGGCGGGCGCTACGCCGACCTGCTGGAAGGCTACGCATGATCGCGGCCGCGGGGCGCCCATGAGCAGCGTGGCCGCCCGCTCGCCGCTCGCCGGCGCCTGGGCCCTGGTGCGCGCCGGGTGGGAGCGGCTGTCGGTCTACTTGCCCATCTTCCTGATGGCCTTGATGGCTCTGGGCACCTACTGGCTGGCGCGCAACACGCCCACGCTCGGGCCGGCCGAAGCGCAGCGCCCCGCCACCCATGACCCGGACTATTTCATGCGCGGCTTTTCGGTCAAGACGTTCGACGCGATGGGGCGCCTGAAAAGCGAGGTCCACGGCAGCGAGGCGCGCCATTACCCCGACACCGATACGCTGGAGATCGACCAGCCCCGTATCCGTTCCTTCAACGCCCAGGGCGAGCTCACCGTGGCCACCGCGCGGCGGGCGCTGAGCAATGGCGACGGCTCCGAAGTGCAGCTGTTCGGGGACGCGGTGGTCACGCGCGAAGCCAATAGCGACTCGCAGGGCCACCCCCATCCACGGATGGAGTTCCGCGGTGAATTCCTGCATGTGTTCGCGGACACCGAGCGCGTGAAATCGCACCTGCCCGTGGAGCTGACGCGGGGCAGTGACCGCTTCACCGCCGACAGCATGGATTACGACAACCTGAGCCAGGTGATGGAATTGCGCGGACGGGTGCGCGGCGTGCTGGCGCCGTCGGCGCCATAAGGCAAGGAACGCGCGCCGTGGACAAGCTGGTTTTCATCACGGGCGCATCGAGTGGCATCGGCCAGGCGCTGGCCTGGCGCTATCACCAGGCCGGCTGGCGGCTGGCGCTGGCCGCGCGGCGCAGCTCCGAGATCGAAAACTGGGCGCGTGCCAAGGGGATTCCGGCCGACCGCCACGCGGTGTACGGCGCCGACGTGGCCGACACCGAGAGCATCGTCGCCGCGGGCCGCGCCTGCCTGGTGCGTCAGGGCGTGCCCGATGCGGTGATCGCCAATGCCGGCATCAGCATCGGTGTGGATTCCGCCGTGCGCGAGGACATCGACGTGATCGCACGCACCTTCGCCACCAACAACGTCGGCATGGCGGCGACTTTCCATCCCTTCATTGCGCCGATGACGCAGCGCGGCTCGGGTGCGCTGGTGGGCATCGCAAGTGCGGCCGGCATCCGCGGGCTGCCGGGCCACGGCGCCTACTGCGCCAGCAAGGCGGCCGTGATCAGCTACTGCGAAAGCCTGCGCGGCGAATTGCGCTCCAGCGGCGTCAAGGTGGTGACGATCTGTCCCGGGTATGTCGCCACGCCCCTCACCGAGCGCAACCGCTACGGCATGCCATTTCTGATGCAGCCGCAGGATTTCGCCGAGCAGGCGTTCCGCGCCATCGAAGCGGGCACTAGCTACCGCGTCATTCCATGGCAGATGGGTGTGGTCACGAAGCTGCTGCGGTTGATGCCCAATGCGCTGCTCGACCGGGTCCTGGCGGGCCGGCCGCGCAAGCACCGCCAGAGTTCGAGCTAGATTGCGGATCGAGTTCGCAATGACAGCAATGTAAAAGGCTCCCGAAGGAGCCTTGATCGATTGGGCCGAGCCTTTCAGTAGCCGCCGCGGCTGCCGCCGCCACCGCCACTGCCGCCGCCACTGCCGCCGCCACCACCACCGCGCGGACCGGATCCATAGGGGCTTCG
>DATNCF010000473.1:0-3369 GCA_035571675.1 Burkholderiales bacterium
GCAAAGGCAGATGCGAAGAGGGGCGCGGTAGTCGTATTGCACAAAATCGGCTTCAAGTCATTCCGCACCGGGCGCATGCGCGCATCATAATGGCGCTCATGAACGATCAAGCCCCCCAACCGCTTCCCGCGCTCGGCCGCATTTTTCAACTCGGCGTCATCGTGCCCGACATCGAAGCCGCCATGCGCTACTGGATGGATGCCCTGGGCGTGGGGCCGTTCACCTACATGGACAGCACCGGACCCATCCGCTGCACCTACCGGGGCAAGCAAACCGACGTGCGCATCTGCATGGGCTTCAGCTATTCGGACAACCTGCAGATCGAGCTCATCCAGCAGCGCAACGACGCGCCCTCACCCTACCGGGATTTCCTCGCGTCGGGCCGCGAGGGCGTGCAGCATGTCGCGCACTACGCCCACGATTTCGATGCCGCCGGCCGCCAGCTCGAGGCGGGCGGGGCCAAACATGTGTACACCATCGAGCCTGAATTGGGCGGCGAGCGCATTCACTACTACGAGCGTCCCGGACAGTCGACCATGATCGAGCTGGTGCCGTTGAACGAGCTGCGCCGGCGCTACCACGAAGTCCTGCAAAACGAAACCCGGAACTGGGACGGCGGCAATCCCATCCGCCGCTACCGCGACTTCCTGCATTTCTACCAGTCGTTCGGCCTGCTGTAGCTAGCCCAGCTTTTGGATCAGCCTGGCGGTGTCGTCCACCATGTTGCCGGAGATGTTGATGCCGGTGATGCCGTAGTCCTCGCGCATGGCGTGTAGCTTGTCGATCACGGCCGGCAGTTCGCCGATGAGGAAGTGCGGAGAGTCCATCACGTCCTCGGGCGTCAGGTTGTAGAGCTTCGCGCTCTTCTCGGCTTCGGCGCGGATGTCGCTGAAAGCCATGCAGTGGATGGTGATGGACAGGCGCAACTGGCCGAAGCGGGCGCCGGCGTTCTCCCTGATCAGCTTCATCTTGGCCTCGGTGGCGGCGCGCGTGACCGTGCCGCCCGCCCAATCCTGGAGGTTGCCGCTCTTGAAGGTGAAGTTGAGGTCCACCACGTCGGCCTCGCGCGCCGCGAAGGCCAGCATGCGCGGCCCGCCGCCGCCCAGCACCAGCGGCGGACGCGGGTCCTGCGCCGGCTTGGGCCAGCCGGTGACGCCGTTCACCTTGTAGTGCTTGCCGTCGTAGGAGAAGGTTTCGCCCGTGAAATAGCGCTTGATGATGTGCACGGCCTCGGCCATGCGGTCGATGCGCCGCCCGATGGGGTCGTGGGGGAAGCCGAACTGCAGGTAGTCGTCGGTGTACCAGCCCGCGCCGATGCCGAACTCCACCCGCCCGCCCGAAAGCTGGTCCAGCGTGGCCATCTCGCGCGCCAGCACCAGGGGATGGCGGTAGTCATTCCCGAACACCAGGGCACCAGCACGTAATTTGGTTGTCGCATCCGCCGCGGCGCACATGGCGGCGATGGGGCCCAGGCGGGGCAGGGCGGGGTGGTCGCCCAGCCCGACGCTGTAGAAGCCGAGGTCTTCCAGGCGCTTGCAGTAGCTCCGCCAGGCAGGGATATCGGTGGGCAGTCCGCCGGGGCCCACACCGAAGAGAAAGGCCTTCCTGGTCGACATCGCGACTCCATCCTTTGATTAGTCAGGCTTTTATACCACCGCAGCCTGCCGGCACGAGCCCGGGCACTGCGGCGCTTCAGCTGCCCCGTTCCTGGGGGCCACGCTTACGCGCCGCCCCTCGTGAAAAGGCTGTCTATAAGATGGACGAAAATTAATAAGCTTTTACAATATGGACAACCAATTGTCCCGACGCATTGACTGTGCATGAGGGGCCGGCGGATGATGGCCGCACATCGCCAAGAGGGGAACAAACGATTATGGAACGTATCTTTTATTCTGCCAGCGTGCACGACGAGGCCGAGATCAATGCCGTGGTGGAAGTGCTCAGAAGCGGCCCTCAGGGCCTGTGGCCCGGCAAGCGCGTGTCTGCCATGGAACGCGAAGTGGCCAAGCTGTTCGGCAAGCAGCGCGGCGTGATGTGCAACTCCGGCTCCTCGGCCATCTACCTCGCCGTTGAACTGCTGTCGCTGCCCAAGGGCGCGGAAGTCATCGTCCCAGCCATCGTGTTCTCCACCGACGTCGCCCCCCTGGTGCGCGCCGGCCTGGTGCCGGTGCTGGTGGACGTGGAACCCGACACCTACTGCATTGACGTGACCAAGATCGAGGCGGCCATCACGCCCAAGACCAAGGCCATCCTCGGCGTGAACCTCGCCGGCAACCTCCCCGACTGGGATGCCATCCGCGCCATCGCCGACAAGCACGGCCTGAAGGTCATCGAGGATTCCTGCGATTCCCTGGGCCCGACGCTGCACGGCACGCCCACGGGCAAGCGCTCGGACATCAGCGTCACCAGCTTCGCCAACTCCCACGTCATCACCGCGGGCGGGGCGGGCGGCATGCTGCTATTGGACGACGACGGCCTGCGTGACCGCGCCCTGCTGCTGCGCCGCTGGGGCCGGCGCTCGGAACTGCTTTACTACGGGTCGCGCAAGCGCGAGCACAATTTCTGGGAAGAGCTGGACGGCATACGCTACGACAACCAGTTCATATTCGACGAGCTGGGCTGGAACTTCGAGCCGTCGGAAATGGGCGCCGCCTTCGGCCTTGAGCAGGTCAAGAAGCTGCCGTCCAACTGGGCGCGGCGCCAGCGCAACTTCAAGCTCTACACCGAGTTCTTCAAGCGCCACGAAGACCTGTTCGTGCTGCCGCGCGAGATTCCCGGTGCCGACACGGTGTGGCTGGGCTTCCTGCTCACCATCCGCAAGGGCGCCGGTTTCGAGCGCGGCCACATGCAGGAATACCTGGATGCGCACGAGGTGGACACGCGCACCATCTGGTCGGGCAACGTCGCGCGCCAGCCCATGATGAAGAACCAGTTGCTGCGCATCGCGCCGGGCGGCCTGGCCGTGGCCGACGCGGTGATGGAGCGCGGCGTCATGCTGCCGCTGTCGCATGCGCTGGAGGATAAGCACGTAGAATTCGTCACCGGGCAGGTGAGCGCCTTCCTGGATTCACGCAAGAAATAGCAGGGACCATGAGCGCCGGCGTACAACTGAAGCCCCACGCGCAGGCCGTGCCCGAGGCGGAAATTCGCGGCCGGGTGGGCGACGCCGAATGGCAGGTGCGGGTCGATCTCGCCGCCTGCTACCGGCTCATGGTGAAGTACGGCATGACCGACCTGGTCTACAACCACATCACGGCGCGCGTGCCGGGTCCCGAGCACCACATCCTGATCAGCGCCTACGGAATGCTCTACGAGGAGGTCACCGCCTCCAGCCTGATCAAGGTCGACCTCGCAGGCAACATCCTCGAG